>JALQVJ010000090.1 GCA_023260355.1 Burkholderiaceae bacterium
TAGATCCGTTTCTTCCTAAAGTAATATTATTTGTTGCTGATTGTCCATGTTGTGTTGCTGCCCCCCCCCCCGCGTGAGCGAGGGGCTTTTTTTTTGCCTAATCAGGCGGCGCCACTTGATTCAGCACTGAATTGGGCGCCCCCCATCGACCCCCACGGCTGCGGATATGATCGTTGCCCATAGGGGAAACACATGCCAAACCGCCAAACCAAGCCACTGAGCCCGCAACAGTACCTGACCAAAATTCTCAACGCGAAAGTCTACGACGTCGCCAAAGAGTCCAATTTAGAGGTTGCCAAGGGCCTCAGCCGCCGATTGAACAACACGGTTTTGCTCAAAAGAGAAGACCAGCAACCGGTGTTCAGCTTCAAGTTGCGCGGGGCATACAACCGCATGGCCCATTTGAGCAAAGAACAGCTCAAAAGGGGGGTGATCTGCGCGTCAGCGGGTAACCACGCCCAAGGGGTGGCCCTTTCGGCGACCCGGCTGGGCACCAAAGCCGTGATCGTCATGCCCACGACGACGCCACAGCTCAAGGTCGAGGCAGTGCAAGCGCTGGGCGGCGAGGTTGTGCTGTTTGGCGACAGCTACTCGGATGCGGCGACCCACGCGAGTGCGTTGGAGAAGAAAAAGGGCTTGACCTTTGTCCACCCATTCGATGACCCCGACGTGATTGCCGGGCAAGGCACCATCGCCATGGAGATCTTGCGCCAACACCAGGGGCCGCTGGACGCGGTATTTGTCGCGATTGGCGGGGGTGGCTTGATTTCCGGTGTCGCCAACTACATCAAGGCCGTGCGCCCCGAGGTCAAAGTCATCGGCGTCCAGATGAATGATTCGGACGCCATGGTGCAGTCTGTGGCCAAAGGCAAGCGCGTGCCGCTGCCCGATGTCGGCCTGTTCTCTGACGGAACGGCTGTGAAGTTGGTTGGCCAAGAAACGTTTCGCATCACAGAAGATCTGGTCGATGACTTCGTGATCGTCGACACCGATGCGGTTTGTGCTGCGATCAAAGATGTGTATGTCGACACCCGCTCAATCGTCGAGCCAGCGGGCGCGTTGGCGGTCGCGGCGGTCAAGCAGTATGTCAACCAGCACAAGACCAAGGGGCAGACGTATGCTGCGATTTTGTGTGGCGCGAATATCAACTTTGATCGATTGCGCTTCGTGGCCGAACGCGCAGAGGTTGGCGAAGAGCGCGAGGCCTTGTTTGCCGTGACCATGCCAGAAGAGCGCGGCAGCTTCCGGCGCTTTGTGCAAACAATCGGTGACCTGCCGGGAGGTCCGCGCAACGTCACAGAGTTCAACTACCGCATGCACGACAGCCAGCAGGCGCACGTGTTTGTGGGCATCAGCACGCAAAAGGGCGAGAGCGACAAGCTAGCCAAGCAGTTCATCAAACGCGGCTTCACCACTTTGGATCTGACCCACGACGATTTGGCCAAAGAACATGTGCGTTACATGGTGGGCGGCGCCAACAGCCACGCAAGCGATGAGCGGTTGTTGCGATTTATTTTTCCCGAACGACCTGGCGCGCTATTGAAGTTTTTGGATTTGTTGCGCCCGAACTGGAATATCAGTCTGTTTCACTACCGCAATCAAGGTGCTGACTACGGGCGGATTTTGGTCGGCATTCAGGTCCCGAGCGCGGATCAAAAAGCCTTCAAAGCGTTCCTCTCCGAGCTGGGTTACCCCTATGTCGATGAAACCACCAACCCCGTATATCGCCTTTTCCTGCGCCCATGAGTCAAGAGGTGCTGGCGCATGCACTGTGGCACGCAGCCCAATAGGGTGATTGCCAACGCCACCGCGCCGCCGCGCGACCCCACCTGGGTGCCAGGCTGCGCAGGGCCCCAAGTCAGGGAGCCAATTTTGCGATAGGCCGCTGGGGGACACTCAGGCGCTGAGTCACAGGCCCGTTGGGTGTGGCGGCGAATTGGACTTCGTCTGGCGCCACCGCTAGCAACCACCCGACGCCCGGCACCTCTGTGCCAACTTTGTAAGGGCGCAGGCGCTCTGAGCCCACCTGTAAAAGCGCCGCACCTGGCCTTTTGCCAGAAACCACAACGCCCATCACTTGGACGCGCGCTGCCGGCGGAGCCCCGGTCAAACCGGCGCTGTTGGCAGCCACAGGCTCGGCGGGCGCCGCCACCACACGCGCCACGGCATCCCAATCGACCACCGTTGGCGCCATGGGCGCTGCAGACTGAATTGGCGGCTCGGCACCCACAGGCAAGCCCCTGAATCCATGCAAAGTGATCCACACCCCAGCGCTAGCCAAAGCGCCCCAAATCACAAAGGCACTGGCCGCCGCCCAAAACGAGGCGCTGGTGCCGACAGACATTTGATGCAGTTTCTTATCAGGAGCCATAGGCTTGATTATGATGCGGGATATCACTTGGATTCGAAAGTTTGGCATGCAAACAAAAACCCACGCCCGCCATCGCGGCTTCACCCTGATTGAAATGATGGTCGTTCTCGCGATCATCGGCGTTCTTGCCGCACTGATTGTGCCCAATGTGCTGGGGCGTGCGGATGAGGCGCGGGTTACTGCCGCGCGCACCGATATTGCCAACTTGAGCAACGCGCTGAAACTCTACAAACTCGACAACCAGAGCTACCCAAGCGCTGAGCAGGGTCTGGCCGCACTTGTCGCCAAGCCGACCCAAGACCCCGTGCCCACCGCGTGGCGGGTGTACGTCGAAAAGCTGCCTCAGGACCCATGGGGTCGGCCCTATCAATACCTGAATCCTGGCGTTCATGGCGAGGTAGACGTGCTGTCTTTGGGTGCAGACGGGCAGCCTGGCGGCAATGGTTTCAACGCGGATATTGGCAGCTGGCAATAAGGCCACCCACCGAGGCTTCACTTTGGTGGAGCTGTTGGTTGTGCTCGCCATCATGGCGGCTGTGATTGCGACCGTGCAATTGGCGATCCCGACTCAGACCGCGCAGATCAGGCGAGAGAGCGAGCGCTTTGCCCTATGGCTGGAAGAGGTGCGCGCTCAGGCGCGCACGGTCGGCGTCAGTGCCAAAGTTGATCTGGACGCGCGCGGCGCGCGTGCTCGCATTGGCGAGGCGGTTGTGCTGCAACGAGGCTGGGAGATTTCGGGCCTTGCAATCACCCTGCCAGACGGGGTGCTTGCACTCCATATCGCACCTGAGCCCGTGATCGAGCCCGTCTCAATTCAAATCACAAAAGCCGGCCAAACGTGGCGCGTCTCGAGCGATGGTTGGCACGCTTTTGAAGTGGTGGGAGTCGCTCAGTGAATCCGCCGCGCACTCGCACACGAGGGTTCACGTTGCTCGAGGTTTTGGTGGCCTTGGTGGTCATCAGCGTGGCACTTCTTGCAGGCGCACGAGCCAGTGAGTCCGTGACATTCAATGCCATTCACCACCAGCAACAAATGGCGGCGCAATGGTGCGTGCACAACGCGTTGGTCGCCACGCGGCTGCGAGGCCAGATGCCGGACGTTGGCAAACGCACGGAGCCCTGCGAGCAGGGTCCTTTTCGGTTCGATGTCAGCATCGCAGTGTGGACCACGCCCAACCCGAATTTCCGAAGAGTTGCCGCCCAAGCCTCCCTCAAGGGGCAAGTGCTGGCGTCGCTTAGCACCGTGATCGGCGGCTTTTGATGACCCAACAACGCCGCACCAACTGGGGCTTTACCTTGATCGAGGTGCTGGTCGCGCTCTCGATCATGGCGGCAATGGCTGTCATGGGTTGGCGCGGTCTGGATGGTCTGATGCGCAACCAAGACACAGCAGAGGCGCACCAACAGGCGACGCGAACCATTCAGTTGACTCTAGAGCAACTCCAAACCGACCTAGACCACATCGTCCAAACGGGGGAAAACAATGGCCTCGTGTTTGACGGTGCCAGTCTCATCGTTTTGCGGCAAGGGCACACCGAGTCTGGCGCGGCGGCAGCTTTGTATGTCGCAGCGTGGTCTGTGAGAGACGGGCAGTTTTGGCGCTGGCAATCCCAACCCGTGGTCAGATCGGCGGATATCGCACAGGTTTGGGCAGACGCGTTGCTTTGGAGTCGAACCGAACCGGAAGACCCAAGGGCCTTGGCTTTGATGCCAGCAGATGACTGGCTGGTTTATTTTTACCGTGACAGGGCCTGGACCAACCCTCAGTCCCAAACGGCGGGCAACCAGGCCAAGTTGCCAGATGGCGTGCGCTTGCGCGTGCGCCGCCCTGCCACCGAGCTTTTGCCGGGTTGGTTCACAACCGATTGGGCCTCTCCCTTATGGACGCCGGGATCATGAGGGGCACCAACCGAGGGGCAGCCCTGCTGATGGCGATGTTGACGGCTGCGATTGTGGCAAGCTTGGCGGCCACGGCGATCTGGCGCTACAGCAACATGGTGGCGGTCGAATCGGCTCAGCGCCAACGTGCCCAGATGGCGTGGTTGCTTCAGGGGGCTTTGGATTGGGCGCGCCTGATCTTGATCGAGGACGCCAAAGCCAACAAGCGAGAGGCCGCTGACCACCTCGATGAGCCATGGGCGATGCCGCTCAAAGAAGCGCGTCTGTCGACCTTTTTAGCGGCACAGCAAGAGGCTGCCGCAGACGGGGTAACGGACCAAGCTTTTCTGTCTGGCGCGATCAGGGATGGCCAAAGTCGGTTCAATCTCACCAACCTCCAGCGCGACCAGGGCCTGTCTGAGAAGGATGTGGACATCTTTATGGCATTGTGTGATCGGGTGGGCGTGAACACGACACCGTGGCTGGACGCCTTCGAGCGATATCGCGCAGATCGACAACTGGGGGCGCCAACTTTCCGTTGGGTCATCCAACGCTTGGAAGATTGGCACTGGTGGGGGGTTCCGTTGGAGAGCATCCGAGTCATGGCCGAATTTGTAGACGTCCTGCCTCAACGCACCCCCATCAACGTCAACACGGCCTCAGCCGTTGTATTGGAAGCGGCATGGCCTGGCCTGTCACCGGCGCAAGCGCAAAGTATCGTTGCGCAGCGCCAAGTCAAGCCTTTCACCAATCTCAACGACGTCAGAAGTGTGGCGCCAGATTTGGCGTTCGACACACAGCAATTCAGCACGACCAGCCAGTATTTTTGGGTGACCGGGCAACTGCGCCTCAGTTCGACCACTGCAACGGAATCGACGCTCCTGAAAAGAGACAATCTCAAAGTCAGTGTGGTACGCCGAGAGAGGCAGTCTGGCTTTGCACGGCCTGTCGACACCCCAGTCTTTGAATAACAGTATCAGCACTGCCACTCGAACATGGTGCGCAACATTAGAATGAACAAAGACCCATGCTAATCCTCTGCCCCACCTCCACCCAACACACAGACCCTGGCGCCTGGGACTGGGTGCGCAGTGACGATGGGCAGTCGGTGGCCGAACAAGGGCAAAGCCCCACCATGGCGTTGAAAGCAGCCGGTGAATGCGTGCTTTTGCTCCCGCCCAAAGCGGTGCGCTGGCACCACATCACGTTGCCGTCACACCCCGCCTCCAAGCGCGCCGCCGTTGTCCGCAGCGTGCTTGAAGATGCGTTGCTCCAAGACACGGACGACATCCACTTCGCACTGCTTGACAATCCAGTGGCAGGGCAAGGGCAATGGTGCGCGGTGGTCTCTCGCATGGCTTTGAAGGCATGGCTCGGCGCCTTGCAATCCGTGGGCATCGTGCCAGCGCGAATCGTCCCGATGCTGCGACCCGAGCCGGCCCTGTTGGCATGGGTATGGCCTCACGGCGCTGCATGGCAAATCAGCATCTGCGACGCCCATGGTGTGAGCCATTGGGGCCCCGAGCAAAGCGTGTGGCCCCAAGACCTGCTCGAAGCCACCGACTTGAGCGAGTGGCGCGTCTGCTGTCCCAGTAACCGGGCGCAAAATATCGAGGCCCAATGGCCCACGATTCGCCCACAAGTGCGCAGCACAGCCGCGTGGCTATTGGAGCGCAGTGAGAGCCCTTGGGACTTGGCACAGGGCGAATTCAAAGTCAACTCGGCGCAACGCTACACCCAGGCCATTGCTCGTGCCTTCACTCAATTTCGCTACGCGCCCGCATGGCGCATGAGCCGCTGGGGATTGCTGGTGGCCATGGTTGGTGCCTTTGTGCTGCCCCCAACTGCGGCTTGGCAAGCGCACCAAGAGTTGAAAGCTTTGCGCCTCCAAGCCCAGAACGTGGTGACCACAACCTTTCCTGAAATCACCTTGGTCATTGACCCCGTGCTGCAGATGCAGCGCAGCGTGAATCAACTCGCCCTCAAAAAGGGCTCTGCGACCTCACCCTCTATCGCCAGCGCGCTCGGGGCTCTAGGCCAAGTTGATGGTGCATTGGTCACGCGAATCAGTTCCGTTGATGGACAACGTTGGCAGTTGCAAATCCAAGGCCCCGGCAAGCCCGAAAGCATCCAGCGGGCGCTTCGCGCCGCAGGCTGGCAAGGCCTGCACAAAGGCGGCCAATCTTGGGATGTCCAAGCGATCTCTGGTGGAGCGCGATCTTGAATCCAGTCCCGCGCATCCGCTTGCTTTGGTCGCAGCGCACTTCCCGCGAGCGAGCCGGATTGATATTGTTATTAATTTTTATAAATCAATGACTTATATTATTTATTTAATC
>JALQVJ010000100.1 GCA_023260355.1 Burkholderiaceae bacterium
AGCGGCCTTGTTGGCACCGGGCACAGCCTTGTGTCAGCCCGCAGATGTGCAGCGTTTGCTGGCGCAAGTGCAACTCAGCGAGTCAGTCGGCTGACATCGCGTCCCCTCGCGGCTTTGAGCCGCACATGGAAAAAAGGCATCACCGCAGCGAGATGATGCCTTTGCATGCTCAGGGCGCAGGCACGCCGTTTCTTGTGCGGTCCAGCCGCCATCCATCGCCCAGGCGACGCCAGTCGTGTTCTTGGCTGCCTCTGAGCAAAAGAACACAGCAAGTGCCCCCAACTCCTCGGGGGTGGTGAACTGCAGCGTGGGCTCTTTCTCCGCGAGCAATTGGCGCTTGGCTTCTTCATCGCTGAGACCCAAGGCTGCGGCCTTCGCATCCACTTGCTTTTGCACCAAAGGTGTCAGCACCCAACCGGGGCAAATGGCGTTGCAGGTGACGCCCTTTTGGGCGTTCTCCAGCGCGGTGACTTTGGTGAGGCCAACGATGCCGTGCTTGGCAGCAACATAGGCGCTCTTTTGGGCGGATGCGACCAAGCCATGCGCCGAGGCCACGTTGATCACGCGCCCCCATTGTTTGGCCTGCATACTGGGCAGGGCCAGCCGGGTGGTGTGAAACGCGCTGGACAGGTTGATGGCGATGACGGCATCCCAGCGCTCAATGGGAAACGCTTCAATGCTGGCAACGTGTTGGATCCCTGCGTTATTGACCAGGATATCGACCTCGCCCAGCGATGCGGCACATGCTTTCATCATGGCCTCAATCTCATCGGGCTTGGTCATGTCTGCGCCGTGATAGTCGACACGTGCGCCCGTCGCAGACACCGCAGCCTTGGCGCCTTCGATATCGCCAAAACCGTTGAGCATGACGTTGGCGCCCTGCTCACCCAGGGCGATGGCGATGCCCAATCCAATGCCACTGGTGGAGCCGGTGACCAATGCTGTTTTTCCTGCAAGCGTGCGCATGATGAAATTCAATTCCTATAGGATGGATAGCTGGCGCCCCAAAGCGTGGTTTGGGGCAAGAACCGTTGATTATCCCGTAGGACTTTGTCGCATGTTGGAGCCCAGACTCGAGACTGTTGAATGCCCCCAAGTGGCCGCTGCACAGGGGGGTGTTCGCCGCATGGCTTACTGGCGCTGGCAAGACCCCGAGTGCCGCCACCCAGAGCGCTGGGTGGTGTGTGTGCATGGGCTGACACGACAGGGGCGCGACTTTGACGCTTTGGCCCGCACGCTGGCCAAACATGCGACGGTGATTTGCCCGGATGTTGCAGGCCGTGGCCATAGCGATTGGCTTGCCAATCCGGCACAGTATTCGGTCGCAACTTATGTGCCCGACATGCTGAATCTGCTCTCTCATTTGGGCATCAGCGAATGTGATTGGGTTGGAACCAGCATGGGGGGCTTGATCGGGATGGGCGTGGCCTCGCTGCCGCAAAGCCCTATTCGCCGCTTGATCTTGAATGACGTGGGACCCAGCATCACGAAGGCGTCCTTGGTGCGCATCGCGAGCTACGTTGGCAAAGGACCGGACTTTGCCAGCCTGCAAGACGGCGTGGACTATTTGCGTGTCATTGCTGAGGGCTTTGGCCCCCATTCAGATGCGGATTGGTTTGCACTGAGCGCCCCCATGTTTCGTGAGCAGGGTGGCCGCTGGGTGTTCCATTACGACCCCGCAATTGCCGTGCCGCTGGGCATGCTGGCGTTGCCCAACGTCGATGAGGTGCTGGCGCAGGGCGAAGCCCTCAGTTGGGCGGCCTTTGACGCTATCGAGGCGAAGACGTTGGTCATTCGAGGTGGAGAGTCCGATTTGCTCACGCCTGAAACCCTGCAGGCCATGGCTGAACGCGGCCCCAAAGCCGCTCACGTGACCTTTGGTGGCGTGGGACATGCCCCCACCTTGGTTGCGCCAGAACAGCAGCGCGCCATATTGGAATTTTTG
>JALQVJ010000112.1 GCA_023260355.1 Burkholderiaceae bacterium
GAGCAGGTGCTCCGCGCGGACCACCTCGACAAGGCCGGTGAGGGGATACCGGACGGTTTGGCAATTTCGCCAGCGGACTTCATTGAGGGACTGGCCAAGGGCCTGCGGGTGCTGGAGAGTTTTGACACGGAGCGCCAGCGCTTGAACGCCACGTTGGCCGCCCAGCGCGCTGGGATCACCCGAGCGGCTGCGCGCCGGCACCTGCTGACGCTGTGCCACTTGGGCTACCTCAACACAGACGGCAAATACTTCTGGCTGTCGGCCAAAGTGCTGCGATTTTCCGGCAGTTACCTCGCCAGCGCGCGCTTGCCCAGAGCCGTGCAGCCCACGCTGAACCGATTGGCAGCGCAGTGGCCTGATGCGTACTCTGTCGCGGTGCTGGATGGGGACTCTGTGGTCATCGTGGCCCGCAGCATGTCATGGAACATGGGTGAGGGGGCGGGCACGCAGGCCCATGTTCGCTTGCTGGCGCACGGCCTGCACCTGGGCGCTCGCTTGCCTGCGCACGCCACGTCGACCGGGCGCATGTTGTTGGCTGCCTTGCCCGATGCGCAGCTGGACCAATGGCTGGCCGCGCGGGTATTGCCGAGACTGACCATGCACACGCCAACCGAGCCTGAGGCATTGAGGGCGCTGATCGACCAGGCCAGGGCGCAAGATCACTGCGTCGCCCGGGAGGGTCACGAGCTAGGGGTGCATGCGCTGGCTGTGCCATTGCGCGACTTGGATGGGCGGGTGATTGCCGCGCTCAATGCCGTTGTGCCGGCCTCGCGCGCCACGCCCGACGTGTTGAGCAGAGAGGTGCTGCCTGCGTTGCAGGCTGCCGCCAGAGAGTTGCAACCCTTAATGTAAGGCTATAAAGTACTTTAAATAAACCAATAAATATAATGATTTTATTGAATAAAAATTGTATTTATAGTGATTTCTTAAGTGTGAAGAATCCAGCCATGGATCGCCGACGGGGTGTCTGAGTCAAGGCTTGCCAGTGATTCAGGCGAGCCAAGGCTGTGGCGCACGCAACAGACAGCTGTTGAGCCACTCGCCTGTCAGAATACGCTGCACCTGCGGTGGCCCGTGAACCGCCGCGTGGATGGTCAAGCCCCTTCGAGGAGTTTTGCGATGTATTTGCCCAAGGCGTTCAGCCACCCCGAACATGCGACCCGTCTGATGCGCGCACACCCGTTTGCAACGTTGGTGAGTTGCGGCACAGACGGTTGGCCCATGGCGACGCCTTTGCCGTTGCATTGGGCTGACGAGGGCGGCGAACACGGGACCCTCTACGGTCACGTGGCGCTGGGCAACCCGCACGGGGCGCTGATCAGAGCCAATCCCCAGGTGCTGGCCATCTTCAATGGGCCGCACGCCTACATGTCGCCCAGCGTGTATCCAGACACCGAGCGGGTGCCGACATGGTCGTATGTGATGGTGCAGGCCAGGGCGCGCGCAGAGATGGTTGATGTTCTGGATGCCAAGGACGCCTTGCTCAAGCGCATCATCGGCGACCACGAGCCGGCCTATGCCCAGCAGTGGCGGGACTTGAGCGAGCACTACGCGCATGACATGCTCAAGCGGATCACGGCGTTTCGCCTGCATGTAGAGCAAGTCGATACCAAGATCAAACTCAACCAACACCGACCAGAATCTCACGTCGAAATGGCGGCACAGCTTGCCTCTGGCGGTGAAAACGAACGCGCCTTGCGCGACTGGATGATTGCACTCGGGATGGTGAAGCCATGAAGCACACAGACGCGATGGCCTTGGCCATCGAGCAAGCCAAACACGCACAGGCAGCGGGCGAGGTGCCTATCGGCGCGGTGGTGATCAAAGACGGGCAGGTGATTGGGCGTGGATTCAACCAAACGCTGGCACAGGGTGATCCGTGCGCACATGCGGAGATCGTGGCGCTTCGCGAGGCGGCGCAGACACTGGGCAATCACCGGCTGGATGACTGCACCTTGGTGGTCACAGTTGAGCCCTGCACCATGTGTGCTGGAGCGGCGTTGAATGCACGCGTTGGCCAGGTGGTGTTCGGTGCACCCGAGCCAAAGACAGGTGCTGCGGGATCGGTGCACGATGTGTTTGCCCACGCCAAGATCAATCACCACACGCAAGTCCAGGGTGGCGTCGAGGCTGCGGCCTGTGCGGGCCTGATGCAAGCATTTTTCCAAGACAAGCGAGAAAGTTTCAAGGGCCGTGCCTGGCGCTTGCGTGACGATGCCCTGCGCACCCCGGACGCTGCGTTCGAGCGCTTGCCAGATTGGCCCTTTGAGACCCAGTACGTCGACGACCTGCCGAGTCTGGGTGGTCTGCGCATGGCGTACATCGACGAGGGTCCACGCAGTGCCAAGACCACGTGGCTTTTGCTGCATGGCAACCCCACGTGGGCCTACGTTTGGCGGCACTGGATTCCACGCCTCACGCAGGCGGGGCACCGCGTTGTTGCGCCCGATCTCATGGGCTTTGGCCGAAGTGACAAGCCCAAAAAGATGGCGCAGCACAGCTACGACTGGCACCGACAGGTGCTGCTGGAGCTCGTGGAGCGGCTGGATTTGCAGCGCGTGACCCTGGCTGTGCAAGATTGGGGGGGCTTGTTGGGATTGACGCTGCCTATGGCGGCCCCCGCGCGCTATGAAGCCCTGTGCGTGATGAACACGACACTCGCGACCGGCGAGCATGCGTTGCCAGATGGCTTTGTCGCGTGGCGCCAGTTCTGCCGCGACAAGCCCCAATTTGGTGTGGGAGATTTGTTGGGGCGTGGCTGCCGCCACTTGACTCGCGAGGAGCGCGCGGCCTATGACGCGCCTTTCGCTGACAGTGGTTATCGCGCGGCTTTGCGCCGATTCCCCGAGATGGTGATGGGTGACATGGACGCCCCAGGCGCAGCCATTTCGCGAGAGGCGGCTGTGTTTTGGTCCACCCAGTGGTCAGGCAAAGCGGCCATGGTGATCGGTGACGCCGACCCAGTGTTGGCCAGTGTGATGCCAGCGTTGCACGCCAAAATCAAGGGCTGCAGTGCGCCCATCCACTTGCCCAGTGGCGGGCATTTTGTCCAAGAGTGGTTGCACCCTTCGTTGGATGACGCGTGGTTCGAGGCGATGTTGGCGCAGTTGCGTTAATTCGGACTTCAACCGCGCATCAACTGCACATCAACCACTCGCAAGCGGCCCCGCACCTTCAGACATCGCTGGGCCGTCCGCGAGCCGCGACATGATGTGTGCCGCAAGCAAGGCTCATGCAGGCAAGGCCCATGCAGGCAGAACTGCGTGGCCGAGCACACCGCGCTTTGTGTCAAACTCCACGCCTATGAGCCATCTTTATGTGATTTCACCCTCTAGCGCGGTCCACCGCACCTCTGACTTCAAGCGCGGAATTCGCCACTTAGAAAAGCTCGGACACCAAGTCGAAGTCGACCCTGGTGCGCTGAGCAAAGAGCAACGCTTTGCCGGCAGCGACGAGGCCCGCCTTGAAGCCATCGGCCGAGCTGCAGCCAGTGGCGCTGACATGGTATTGACGTCACGGGGCGGATATGGGCTGAGCCGACTGTTGCCCAACTTGCCCTACAAGGCCATTGCACGCTCGGTACAAAAGGGCACGCAGTGGGCAGGATTCAGTGACTTCACCGCGTTTTCGATGGCGGTGCTGGCCAAGTCCGGCACGCCCACCTGGGCGGGTCCCGCGGTGATCGAGGACTTCGGCGCAGCGCAAGGGGTGGACGACATCACCCAGGCGTGTTGGGAAGACACTTTGTTCGGTATGGCAGAGGGCACGGGCTGGCGCATTGGCAAGGGCGATCCAACCGAATGGATGGTGCCAGATGCGACCGTGTGGGGCGGCAACTTGACGCTGATTGCATCGCTGGTGGGTACCCCCTATTTGCCCAAAGTCGAGCGTGGTGTTTTGTTCCTAGAAGACATCGGCGAGGCGCCCTACCGGGTGGAGCGGATGTTGACGCAGCTGCTGCATGCGGGTGTCTTGGCGCAGCAAAAAGCGATTGTCCTGGGGGCATTCACCGGCCAGCGCAAGTTGCCCACCGATCGTGGGCATGACATGAAGTCTGTGGTGGCTTGGTTGCGGCAACACACCAAGGCCAAGGTTCTGACGGGTCTACCCATGGGGCATGTGCGCACCAAGGTGATGTTGCCTGTGGGGCTCAAAGTCGATTTGGCGGTTCAGGGCCGAGAGGCATTGCTCATGTGGGCGCACGACCACGGTTGAT
>JALQVJ010000157.1 GCA_023260355.1 Burkholderiaceae bacterium
GAATATGGACCTGAATCTACTTATAAAAGTTATTCAGGCTATGTTGCAAATTCAGAGCGGCATGGCTTTGGAAAATTATTTTATAAAGAAGGTGGCTCATATGAGGGGAACTTCATTGAAGGTCAAAGAAGTGGCTTTGGCGTCTTCTTCGGCGCGTAGGTTCACCGCCCCCAGTGCCTCGCGTTGGCGTTTCAGGCGTTGCACCTCGGTATCCAGCGTCTCGGCGTCGGCCATCCGATCGGGGTCAACCTTCAGCGTATCCAGCAATTCTGCCGGGAAGTCTTCGCGCGCAATCGATAGCGAATGGTACCGATTCACCGTGTAGGGCGAAGGCAGGCCGGCAAACACACCCTGCCCGGTGTGCTCCATCAAACTGGTTTTGCCGTGCATCAGTTGTTGCGCGCGAACAATGCGGCCACCGTACACAGCCCCAATGCTCTGATGGCCGAGGCACACACCGAGGATTGGCATCTTGCCGGCGAAGTGTCGAATCGCCGCCATCGAAATGCCGGCTTGCGGCGGGTCGCATGGGCCAGGTGAGATCATCATGCAATCTGCGTTGCTGTCTTCAAGCGCCTCGATGGTGACCTCATCGTTGCGATACACCACCACGTCGGCACCCAACTCACCGAAATACTGAACCAAATTGAAGGTAAAGCTGTCGTAGTTATCCACCACAACCAGTCGTATCTTTTGATCTGTCATGGTTTACTCCAGTCCCTGCTCAACCAGTTCTGCGGCGCGCAACAAAGCGCGGGCTTTGTGCTCGGTCTCTTTCCACTCCATTTCCGGAACAGAATCCGCCACAACACCGGCAGCGGCCTGCACGTACAGCGTTTGGTTTTTGATCACACCGGTGCGAATGGCAATGGCCACATCCATATCGCCCGCAAAGCTCAGATAGCCGCAAGCGCCGCCATACACGCCGCGCTTGTTGCGCTCGAGCCGGTCAATGATTTCCATCGCATGAACCTTGGGCGCGCCGGACAGCGTCCCCGCTGGAAAGCATGCGCGCAGAACATCCATGTTATCTAAGCCTTGGCGCAACACGCCTTCGACGTTGCTCACGATGTGCATCACGTGGCTGTAACGCTCGATCCCAAATTGCTCAGTCACCTTGACACTGCCAGTTTGTGCGATGCGCCCAATATCGTTGCGAGCCAAATCAATCAACATCACATGCTCAGCCCGCTCTTTGGGATCGTTCAACAAGTCTTGCTCAGCCGCGATGTCGGCCTCGGGTGTTTCACCGCGCGGACGCGTTCCGGCAAGTGGTCGAATGGTGACCTTCTTGCCTGCAGGCGTGTGTTCTTGACGGACCAAGATTTCGGGCGACGCACCCACCACTTGGAATTCGCCAAAATCATAAAAGTACATGTACGGGCTTGGGTTCAAGCTGCGCAACGCTCTGTACAAAGACAATGGCGGCGCGACAAAGGGCTTTTGCAAGCGCTGTCCAATGACAACCTGCATGAACTCCCCTGCCTCAATCAACGCCTGCGCCTGTTGAACCGCCGCTTCCAACTCGGCTTTGGGATAGTCGCGCTTGACCTCGGTTGGCGCAAAGCCGCCCAGTGGCGGCGGCGTGACAGGCTGCGCCAGGCGAGCCATCAGCACCGCAAGGCGCTCAGCAGTGCGTTGGTAGGCGCCGGCCTCCTCGGGGTTGGCATACGCAATCAGATACAAACGCCCAGAGAGGTTGTCGATGACCGCAACCTCTTCGGTTTGCACCAAGTAAATGTCTGGCAAGCCCAGATCATCCGGCGGACAAGAGTGGGTGAGCTTCTTCTCAATATGGCGAACCGTGTCGTAGCCAAAGTAGCCCGCGAGTCCCCCGCAAAAACGGGGCAAGCCAGGAATATCAGGCACCTGGAATCGCGCCTTGTACGCCGTCACAGCATCCAAAGGGTTGCCATGGATCGTCTCAATCACCTGGTCATCGTGATAGACCTCGGTCTTGGCGTCATCACCAAAACCTGAGGCACAGAGCCAGGTGCGCGCGGGAAGCCCAATGAAGCTGTAGCGACCGAAGCGCTCGCCCCCAACGACCGACTCCAACAGGAAACTGTGGCGACCACCGTCAGACTGGGCCAGTTTGAGATAAAGGGAGAGTGGGGTCTCTAAATCGGCAAACGCCTCGGCGACGAGGGGGATGCGATTGAAGCCCTGCTGAGCAAGGGAAATAAATTCTGATTCCGAAATCATGGTGCACCTAGAGGCAAAGGTCTGTCTTGGCATGAAGCCAGGCGTTGCATGGCTTCACTTTGGATTGGCTACAGCCAAACGGCGTGCACAGACACGCCATCTCGATATCAGACTCGCCAGGGCCAAGCTCCTCGGTCATGCTGACCTGAAGCAATACTTTGGTGCACAAACATGGGTGAAGTTTAGCCGATTTGACGGGCCTGATTTCGGTGTGCGCCAGACGACACGCACAAGCGCACAGTCACGCGCAATTGATGCTGAAACTCGACAATCGGATCACGGCCTATGGCGCGGGGTTGATCGGGGCGGCTAGAATGCGATCCACGCGGGCGTAGTTCAATGGTAGAACTTCTGCTTCCCAAGCAGATAGCGTGGGTTCGATTCCCATCGCCCGCTCCACATCGCCGGCACTGCACCGCCCAACTTGTAGTAGATATCTGCCAAGTTTTCCAGAGTTTCAGCCACAATTTGATCGCAATTAAAGATTCCGGAAATTGCGCTCATAAGTTCCAAACTGTGCTCGTAGAGGTGCATGGCTCGCACCAGCGAAGCC
>JALQVJ010000159.1 GCA_023260355.1 Burkholderiaceae bacterium
TCCAGATGGCCAGCTCCCGGCGCCAACTCAGCTATTGCCCCGCCAAAAGCCATGGCGCGATGGGTGGTCCCCACAGTCGCCGGGACCTCGTCTTGGGGGTGCATGGGCAGCCGTGTGCTTGTCGCGGGTCGGGGATAGGAGCGCGTGATGGACCCGCTGCGCAACCCACTCTGGGTGAACGGACATCGCGCCACTTTGATCGAAGGGGGCAGGGCCTTGTTTCCTGCCATGGCGGAGGCGATCGATCGCGCTCAGCAGTCGGTACAACTTGAAACCTATATTTTTGACTTTGCCGGCGGGCCACTTGGGGTTGCCGAGGCGCTGGCCCGCGCGGCACAGCGCGGCGCAGCGGTTCGCGTGCTGATCGATGGAGCGGGGAGCCCCGGCGTTCCCCCTGAGTGGCAGGACAAGTGGCAACGGGCGGGCGTGCAATGGCAGGTGTTTTCACCCCTGGGGCATACCGGCTTTTGGTTGCCCAGCCAATGGCGGCGCATGCATCGAAAACTATTGGTCGTGGATCAGCACACCGCGTTTTGCGGCGGGATCAATATGCTGGATGACTGGAAGACCGCAGGGGGCGAGCAGATGACCCACCCCAGGTTGGACTTTGCCATGCAGTTTGAGGGGCCGTTGGTCAGGCGGGTGGCACAGAGCATGACCCGAGTTTGGTGGCGCTTGTTAGCCGGCTCCCATCTGAAGCGTGCTCAGTGGCCAAGTGCGCTGCGCTTGGCACGTCGGCAATGGCAGGTGCTGCGCCCCCATTGGTCAAGGCGCCGATCAAACGAAAGTCACACCAACCATGCGCATGAAACGGGGAGCCCAATGCTGTGGGTCGAGCGGGACAACGTCCGCCACCGGACTCAAATTGAGCGCATGTATGTGAAGGCGATTGACTCGGCGCAACACAGTGTGACTCTGGCGCACGCCTATTTTGTCCCAAGCCGCCGACTGCGCAAGGCGCTGACCGAGGCTGCCGAGCGCGGTGTGGTCGTGCGGGTGCTGGTGCAGGGGCAATTCGAAAATTTCATGCAATACCATGCGGCGCGCCCCATCTACCCAAGGCTCATTGAAGCGGGTATCGAGATTCACGAATACCGCGCCTCTGACCTTCATGCCAAGGTGGCTGTCATCGACGGCAAATGGTTGACGGTGGGTTCCAGCAATTTAGACCCCTTGAGCTTGCTTTTGGCCCGCGAGGCCAATGTCTGGATCGAAGACGAGACGCTCGCAACCCAGTTGGAGCAGCGGTTGTTGCATGGCATGCACGAAGAGGGGCAGGCCATTGCTTTGGGCAGTTGGCGATTGAGACCCTGGCGCCTCAAGTGTGGGGATTGGATGGCATTTGGACTGATGCGACTCGCGCTGGTGCTCACAGGCAAGAGGTATTGATCACGTTTTCAGCGCATTTCAGGGTATTTGCCATAAATTCGTTTACTACTCTAATTGTCAATCGTGTTCTCCTTCAACCAGTTATCTATGTAACTGAAGACATCATTAGGACATTCTATATAAGGATTCTTGCAAAGAGTACTTTAGACATTATATTATCTCCTAATTTTAGTCTTTAATATTAAAGCCCTGCCAGACGCTTAAGGTCAATCACATTGTTGTCACCAACAACT
>JALQVJ010000251.1 GCA_023260355.1 Burkholderiaceae bacterium
ACCAGATCAGCCGTTGGTGGTGGTGGCTATAGAGCCGGGTACGCCCTTGCCTGAGTGGGCAGTTGTTTCGGCAAATGCGGGCCGATTGGCGGCCTTGAGTATCGAAGCTGCAGCGCGGGCGTGTTTGCGAGGTGAAGCGGCTGCGTTGGTCACCGCGCCCATCCACAAACAAGCCTTATCCCTTGCAGGCTGGGATGTGCCTGGACATACGGAGCTGTTGCAGCAGTTGGCGGCTGAGCATCTCGCTGTGACCGTCCAAGACGTGCCCGTGCGGATGATGTTGGCCAACCCCGAGCTTCAAACCGTTTTGCACAGCATCCACATGCCTTTGCGCGAAGCGCTCCAAGCCATCTCCGTGGATTCGGTTGTGGAGACATTGCGCATTACCCATCAACACGTGCCAGCAATGGGGAGCCATGGGCTGCGCATTGCCTTGGCGGGCGTGAATCCGCACGCGGGCGAGGGGGGGCTCTTTGGCGATGAAGAGGTCCGCATCTTGGCGCCCGCTGTGGCCAAGGCGCACCAGCAAGGATGGGCCGTGTTTGGGCCGCTGTCGCCAGACACCGTGTTCATGCGCGCCAGACAGGGCGAGTTTGATGTCGTGGTCGCGATGTATCACGACCAAGGGCTGATTCCAGTGAAGTACATGGGTGTGGAAGACGGCGTCAATGTGACCCTGGGTCTCCCCTTTATCAGGACGAGTCCGGACCACGGCACTGCATTTGACTTGGCTGGCAAAGGCACAGCTGATGTGCGCAGCATGCGAGAGGCGGTGCGATGGGCGCGGCGTGCGGCCGCTGCGGGCGATTCGCATTGACCCTGCTGCGCGCCAGTGATTGACAAATGCCCACGCTTTGCCTGCCCTTCGGTGGGGGAGCCGTCAGGTCCCCGCAAGATCCCGCAAGGTTGAACGCGCTGTCTTCTAAAAGACTAGAAAAGCACCCTTCGGGTTCAGTACAATACCGTATTTACCCTGAATAGGGTTTCTGTTTTTGCAATCTCGTTGAAAGAGTCCCCATGAGCGAAGCAACCGTGAACAACGGCCGCCGTAGTTGGCTGATCAATACAGCCGTAGTCGGTGGTGCGGGTACTGCTGCTGTAGCTGTTCCCTTTGTGAGCAGTTTTCAGCCTTCTGAGCGCGCCAAGGCCGCTGGAGCAGCTGTCGAAGTCGATATTTCTAAATTGGCTCCCGGCGAAAAAATAACCGTTGAATGGCGTGGCAAGCCTGTTTGGATTTTGCGCCGCACGCCTGAGATGTTGGCGTCCCTGGAGAAGGACGAGGCTGAGTTGGCCGACCCCAACTCTGATCGCAAGGCATACCCCATACCCGAGTACGCAAAGAACCGTTTCCGCTCGATCAAGCCCGAAATTTTGGTCGCAGTCGGTATTTGCCCGCACTTGGGATGCTCGCCATCTGACAAGCTCTCACCCGGTGCACAACCCTCTTTGCCTGACAACTGGCTGGGCGGCTTCTTGTGCCCATGCCACGGCTCCACATTTGACTTGGCTGGCCGCGTGTTCAAGAACAAGCCATCGCCTGACAACTTGGAAGTCCCTCCCCACATGTATCTCTCCGACAGCACCTTGCTGATTGGTGAAGACAAGAAAGCTTGATCGAGAGCATCGAGAGGAAAAAAATGGCTGAATTCAAAGAAATCCCATCTGGTGCACCAGCATCTGCCAAGGTGATGAATTGGTTTGAAAACCGTTTCCCCACTGCATTCGATGCATACCGCGTGCACTTGGCTGAGTACTACGCACCCAAAAACTTCAACTTTTGGTACTTCTTTGGCTCACTGGCGCTGCTCGTGCTCGTGATCCAAATTGTCACTGGCATCTTTTTGGTGATGCACTACAAGCCGGATGCCGAGTTGGCATTTGCATCCGTGGAATACATCATGCGCGATGTGCCATGGGGCTGGCTGATCCGTTACATGCACTCAACCGGCGCCTCGGCGTTTTTCGTTGTGGTCTATCTGCACATGTACCGAGGCCTGATTTACGGCAGCTACCGCAAGCCGCGTGAGCTGGTGTGGATTTTCGGTTGCGCGATTTTCCTGGTGCTCATGGCCGAGGCATTCATGGGCTATTTGCTGCCCTGGGGCCAAATGAGCTATTGGGGCGCTCAGGTCATCGTGAACCTGTTCTCGGCGATTCCCTTCATCGGACCCGACTTGGCGCTGATGATCCGCGGCGACTATGTCGTGGGTGACGCCACCTTGAACCGATTCTTCAGCTTCCACGTGATCGCAGTCCCCCTCGTTCTGTTGGGCTTGGTCGTGGCGCACTTGTTGGCTTTGCACGATGTTGGCTCTAACAACCCCGACGGTGTCGAGATCAAGGCCAAAAAGGACGAAGCTGGACGCCCCTTGGATGGCATTCCCTTCCACCCCTACTACACCGTGCACGATGTGATGGGTGTGGGTTTCTTCCTGATGGTGTTCTCTGCCATTGTGTTTTTCGCTCCTGAAATGGGCGGCTACTTCCTGGAAGCGAACAACTTCATCACCGCAGATCCTTTGAAAACCCCGCTGCACATTGCCCCCGTTTGGTATTTCACGCCGTTCTATTCGATGCTGCGTGCGATCACCACTGAAATGGTCTACGTGCTGATGGTTTGCGTTGCGCTGGGCGGCATCATGGGAGCGATTTCTCTCAAGGGCATTGGCAAGGTGGTTGCTGTTGGCGCTGCCGCTTTGGTGATCGGCTCCATGGCCGTGACCGATGCCAAGTTCTGGGGCGTGATCATCATGGGCGCGGCTGTGGTGATTTTGTTTTTCTTGCCTTGGCTTGATTACAGCCCTGTCCGTTCGATTCGCTACCGCCCAAATTGGCACAAGGTGGTTTACGGCGTGTTCGTTGTGAACTTTATGATTCTGGCTTACTTGGGTATCAAGCCTCCTTCTCCTGTGTTTGAGCGTATTTCTCAAGCAGGCACCTTGCTGTACTTTGGCTTCTTTCTGTTGATGCCTTGGTGGAGTCAAAAGGGTGAGTTCAAGGCTGAGCCCGATCGCGTCAACTTCAAGCCTCATTGAGCGGCAAGAGTGGAGAAACAAAAAATGAAGAAGATTTTTCTTGCATTCGCCCTGTGCGTAGGCGCTCTGGGGCAGGCGATGGCTGCTGGAGGTGGCGCAGCTTGGGACAAGGCGCCTGACCGCAGCACCGACATGGCCGCATTGCAGAATGGCGCCAAGCTGTTCGCCAACTATTGCCTGAACTGCCATACCGCCAATTACGTGCGCTATAACCGTCTGAAGGACATTGGTCTCACTGACAAAGAGATTCAATCGAATTTGAATTTCCTGACAGACAAAGTCGGTGATTTGATGAAGTCGAACATCGATCCGCGTGAGGCCAAGGCGTTTTTTGGCGCAACGCCGCCAGACCTCAGCGTCATCGCACGCTCTCGTGCCGGTCACGGCGGCAGTGGCGGTGACTACATTTACAGTTTGTTGCGCTCGTACTACCGCGACGACACCAAGCTGACCGGTTGGAACAACACGGTTTTTCCCGCGATTGCGATGCCCAACCCGTTGTGGGAACTGCAGGGAACACGTGAGCCGATCTACACAAAAGCTGAATCACACGGCCATGAAGTCAATGTGTTTCAGGGCT
>JALQVJ010000308.1 GCA_023260355.1 Burkholderiaceae bacterium
TGCGTCGTCCAAGATCATCACAACGGCGGACGAAATGCTGGAAGAACTGCTGCGCGTGAAGCGCTAAATTAGGATCGGCGGGTAAGAAACGAGTAAGAGAATACGTGTTCTAATTCGGAACACGCGCGTGAAGTTGAGCGAGTCGATAGCGGCTATCGCAGCGCCATGAGCGTGCAAAGTTCACTGGTCATGCACCCGATACACGCCTATGGCTCTGAAGCGCAACGAGAGAAGTACCTGCCCAAGCTGGCCACTGGTGAATGGGTTGGCTGCTTTGGCTTGACTGAGCCCAATCACGGCTCCGACCCTGGCAGCATGGTCACCCGCGCCACACCAGTGGACGGTGGCTATGTGCTCAAGGGCGCAAAGATGTGGATCACCAATGCCCCAATCGCTGACGTTTTTGTGGTGTGGGCAAAGCTGGCAGGCGAAGGCGATGGGCAAAGCGCCATCCGTGGATTCATTCTTGAAAAGGGCATGAAAGGCCTCTCAGCGCCCAAGATTGAAGGCAAGATGAGCCTTAGAGCATCCATCACCGGTGAAATCGTTATGGACGACGTGTTCGTCCCCGAGTCACAACTTTTGCCCAATATCGAAGGGCTCAAAGGCCCCTTTGGTTGCTTGAACAAGGCGCGCTACGGCATTGCGTGGGGCGCATTGGGAGCGGCTGAGGATTGCTGGACGCGTGCGCGCCAGTACACCATGGACCGCGTGCAGTTTGGCCGGCCGTTGGCGCAGACCCAGCTCATCCAAAAGAAACTGGCCGACATGCAAACCGAAATCACCATTGGCTTGCAGGCCTGCTTGAGGGTGGGACGCCTAATGGACGAACACCAAGCTGCGCCGGAAATGGTCAGCCTGATCAAGCGCAACAGTTGCGGCAAGGCGCTGGATATCGCTCGCATGGCGCGCGACATGCACGGCGGCAACGGCATTCACGACGAATACCATGTGATTCGCCACATGATCAACTTGGAGACTGTGAACACGTACGAGGGCACCCATGACGTGCACGCCCTGATTTTGGGCCGGGCTCAAACGGGTCTTCAGGCGTTCTTCTGAAGCCTAAACGCCTCCCAAAGCCCCTCTCTTGAGGGGCTTTTTTGCGCCCAACGCTGGGAGTCTGCGTTTGGTGATTGATCGCGCGCTCTCGCCCTGAGATTGGCACCGAAGTGGTTGTCGATTGCTCCCTTTGTGCGTGGGGATATGCCGCATCGCGTACACTAATGACCCGAAAGTCATTATGTCAAAGACCCTACCCTGCTCCACGACCAAGCGCGAACGTCGCCCAGACGCCAGGCCAGGTGAAATCTTGTCTGCGGCCTTGCTGGCGTTTTCAAAATTGGGATTCACCGCCGCAAGAATGGAAGACGTGGCGCGCGAAGCAGGCGTGTCAAAGGGCACCGTGTTCCGGTACTTCCCAACAAAGAGTGATCTCTTCAAGGCCGTTGTCCACGCGCACATCGGTCCCCGATTCGAAGCCTGGCGCGAGTTGATCAAGCATGCCACGGGGCCGACAGGCGCGCTGATCGAAGAACTGATGCTGCGGTGGTGGCGTGACACGGGCAGCACACCTGCAGCCGCCATCAGCCGAATATTTTTGCAAGAGGCGCAGCAATTTCCCGATCTGGCTGAGTACTACGAAACCCATGTGATTCAGCCTGGGCGCGACATTTTGCAATCGATTTTCGAACGCGCAGTCGCGCGAGAGGAATTCAGAAACACAGATTTTGAAGCCGTCAAAGCATTGGCCATGGCGCCCTTGCTGATGCTGGCCATGACCCACCACGATTCGGTGATGCGCAGTGCGTTGCTCGCACCCAATCAAACGCCCGAACAACTGATTTCAAAAATGGTCGATGTCATCGTGCACGGCCTGCAACAGCCCACAGGAGAAGTCTCTTGAAATTCGTCAAATGGATCGTCATTGTCTTGATTGCACTCGGCCTCGGTTTAGGCATTGCTCGGGCCCTGAAACAGCGTGCCGCCAAGCAACAGGCCGCGGCACAAGCGGCTGCCGCACAGTTGATTCCACCTGTGTTTGATCTGCTGGCAAGCGATGTCCTGCAAGTGAAGGTCAAGACGGTCGTGCAAACGGTCGCCATCACTGGCGATGTGCAAGCGTCGGTGCGCGCCACTGTGAAGGCGCCCGTTGCAGCCAGTGTGAAGCAGTGGCTTGTCCAAGAGGGCGCGTCTGTGCAGAGCGGTCAGGTCCTTGGCCTCTTGGACAGCGCCGACCTCGAGCAGCGCGCAGAACAAGCCCAACAGCAAGCCATTGCGGCGACCGCTCAGGCTCAAATCGCGCTGCGTCAACTTGAGAGCAACCAATCATTGGCCAAGCAAGGCTTCATCTCACCCGTCGCGCTGAAGTCGTCTGAAGACAACTGGCGCGCAGCAGAGTCCAATGCCAAAGCAGCCCAAGCTGGTGCCGCGATTGCGCGCAAAAATTTGGCTGACGCCACGATCCGCGCCCCTTTCGACGCCCAAGTCACCAGCAGCTGGGTCAAGGTTGGCGACCGCGTGGGGGTCAATGCACCGCTGGCGGACTTGGTCGACCCGCGTGCAATCGAAGTGGTTGCGACGCTCCCTGCAGAGCAACTGTCGCGGGTCAAGGTCGGGCAGACCGCTCGTCTAAAAATAGAGGGAGTCCCCTCTGACGTACTCGCAACGGTCGCTCGCATCAACCCAACCATCAGCGCTGGCAACAGAAGCGCAACCCTCTATCTTGAGCTGCCACCAGCCGTCGGCGCTCGCCCAGGTTCCTTCGTTCAGGGCAGCATCGAGACAGGTCAAGTCCAAGGCCCAGCAGTCCCAACTGCGCTGATTCACACGGAAAAGCCAGAGCCATATTTGCAAATATTGAAAGATGGTGTCGTCCAACATATCCCAGCCCAAGCGCTGACAAAAGGCGTGGTGGGAGACGAAAGCTATACCTTGCTCCAAGGCCTTGAACCTGGCACCACGGTCTTGGGTTTGACCGCAGGGACCATGGCAAGCGGAACCCAAGTCCGCGTGATCAGCGTCGCCACAAAGTAAGGGACTCAACATGTGGTTCACCCGCGTTTCGCTACAAAACCCTGTCTTCGCGACCATGGTGATGCTCGCCTTCGTCGTGCTGGGCAGCTTTGGTTATCAACGCCTGCAAGTTGATCAATTTCCGAATGTCGACTTCCCCGTGGTCGTCGTTCAGACCAACTACCCCGGCGCCTCACCGGAGATTGTTGAATCTGAAGTCACGCGGATCGTTGAAGAGGGCGTCAATTCGATTTCTGGCATCAATTCGGTTTCTTCACGCAGCTATGACGGCACCTCTGTGGTGATTGTCGAATTCAACTTGAATGTTGAGGGCCGCAAAGCTGCGGATGATGTGCGCGAGAAGATTTCTGCCATCAAGCCGCTCCTGCCTGATGACGCGTCAGAGCCTGCCGTCTTGCGATTCGACCCAGCCAGCCAACCCATTTGGTACCTGGCCGTCGTGCCGGACAGCACATTGGGTACGCCACCGTCTCCTGTGGCGCTGACGGATTGGGCAAAACAGTCTCTGAGCAAGCGCCTGGAAAACGTGCGGGGGGTGGGCTCGGTCACCATGGTTTCGGGTACAGAACGATCGATCAACATCGAGCTCGAACCCACACAAATGAATGTGTTGGGAATCACGCCCGCACAAGTCCTTGCGGCGATCAAATCGGAGTCCAAGGATCTGCCTGTCGGGGCACTCGAGTCCACCACGCAAGAACGCGTTGTCCAAATCAAAGCTAGCAAAATCAACGCCAGTGATATGGGGCGCATTGTGATTGCGCAGCGCCAAGGTGCGCCCATCTATTTGGATCAGGTGGCAAAAGTGCGCGACGGCGCCAACGAACCTGAGAGCCTGGCGCTCTACAACGGTCAACGCACACTGCTGCTCGAAGTGCGCAAGGCACAAGACGAAAACACCATCGCGGTGGTCGACGGCCTGAATGCCACGCTCACCGAGATCGCCAAGGAAACGCCCAACGGCGTGAGACTTCAACCGATCGGTGACACATCTCGCCCAATTCGCGTCTCTGTCAAAAATGTGCAAAGCACTTTGATTGAGGGCGCCCTACTCACCATTGGCATCGTCTTTTTGTTCTTGAACTCCTGGCGCTCGACGGTGATCACTGGCCTCACCTTGCCGATTGCGGTGATTGGCACGTTTTTGTTCATGTACATCTTCGGCTTCACCATCAACATGGTGACCTTGATGGCCTTGTCCTTGTGTATTGGCTTGTTGATCGACGATGCCATCGTGGTTCGCGAGAACATCGTGCGGCACGCTCAAATGGGCAAAACCCCTTATCAAGCAGCGATGGACGGCACCCAAGAGATCGGCCTAGCGGTTTTTGCAACAACGATGTCGATTGTGGCGGTGTTCTTTCCAATCGGCTTCATGGGCGGCATCATTGGCAAGTTCTTTCACCAATTCGGCATCACGATGGTCGCTGCCGTGTTGATTTCGATGTTCGTCAGCTTCACGCTCGACCCCATGCTATCGAGTGTTTGGCACGATCCGGCGATTGACGAGCACAACAAACCATTCAAGGCCGATACCCTTTACAACAAAACCATTGGGCGCGTCACCCACGCGTTTGACCGATTGCAGCAATCGATCACTGACGGCTACCAAGGGCTTCTGGCGTGGTCGCTTAGGCATAAGCTCATCACCCTTGCGATCGCAGCCAGCACGCTGGTTGGGGCCATCATGCTGACGCCGTTGCTGGGTTCAGAATTCGTGCCCAAGGCAGACTATTCGGAAACGCGGATCAGCTTCAATACCCCAGTGGGTAGCTCTATGGCAGTTACAGAGCAAAGGGCACGACAAGTCGAGCAGATCGTGCGCGAATTCCCTGAGGTGCAATACACGCTGACCACGATCAACACCGGCGTTGCCCAGGGAAAGATCTACGCCAGTGTGTACGTGCGTTTGGTCGACCGCAACAAGCGCCAAGGCAGCGTCGACGAAATGTCGGCGAAACTGCGTGAGCGACTCCGCACTGTTGCAGGCATCACGGTCACTCACGTCGGCCTGATGGATCCAGTGCAGGGCAAGAAGCAAATCGCCTTCTCGCTACAAGGCCCAGACCTCAATGAACTGCAACGCTTGAGTGAAGCGCTCATGCCCAAGCTCCAAGTCGTGCCCGGCCTGGTCGACCTTGACTCGAGCTTGAAGGCCAATAAACCGACACTCGATGTGCGTGTCAAGGCGGAACGGGCCGCTGAACTTGGGCTGAATCCCAGCGTGGTGGCCAGCGCTTTGCGAACCTTTGTTGCCGGCCAATCTGCAGGCACATGGCAAGCGTCTGACGGCGAGGCCTACGACATCCAAGTGCGGCTTCCAGCGAACGACCGCGCCAGCGTCGCCCAACTTGCCGAATTGCCCTTGATCGTCGGCATGAAGCCAGACGGAACACCTGTGACAGTCAAGTTGAGCGAGATTGCCACCCTCGAGCCTGGCCTTGGCGCCAATCAAATCAATCGCAAACACCTCACGCGGCAAGTTTCGTTTGACGCCAACAGTTACGGCAGAAGCATGGGGGAAATTTCCGCTGACATCCAAAAGATCATGGATGCCACGCCGCTGCCGCCTGGGTATTTCTTTGAGTTCGGTGGTTCGACCAAGAACATGAAGGAGTCTTTTGTCTATGCCGTGCAGGCCTTGGCTTTGGCCATCATCTTTATCTACATGATTCTGGCGAGCCAATTCAAGAGCTTTTTGCAGCCGTTCGCCCTGATGAGCTCGTTGCCGCTGACCTTCATTGGGGTTGTCGTGACTTTGATGATCTTTCAATCATCGCTCTCCATCTTCAGCGTGATCGGCATCGTGATGTTGATGGGATTGGTGACAAAGAACGCCATTTTGCTGGTCGACTTCGCGATCCGAGCGCGGGCAGGTATCGACGGAAGCCCACCCCTCAAGCGCGAAGACGCCCTCTTGCTGGCGGCAAAGGTGCGCTTGCGACCCATCTTTATGACCACCCTGGCCATGGTTTTCGGTATGGTGCCCCTTGCGTTTGCCCTCAGCGAAGGCGCCGAGCAACGGGCACCCATGGGGCAAGCCGTGATTGGCGGCGTCATCACCTCATCGTTGCTGACACTCGTGGTGGTGCCGGTGGTCTACTGTTACTTGGATGATTTTGCGCAGTGGGCAACCCGACTCTTCGCTCGAAAGAGCCCCGCTGGAGAGCAAAAACCACACTGACGAGTAAA
>JALQVJ010000319.1 GCA_023260355.1 Burkholderiaceae bacterium
ACGTCAGGGCGTACCACGCTCAACGGTGAAGGCTTGCAACACGAAGATGGTCACAGCCAGAATGCTCAGGCTCATGCCCAAGACCAGTTCAAACTGTCGGTCAGGGTGTGCGAACAGGAGTGCTCTTGTCCACCGCGCACACCCGTCGCACACGCGTGCTTTGAGACGTGAAGCAGGGCGGGTCATGGCACTCGGGCAGCCTCGTGCCTTGCGTCGCGCTTTGCCTCAGCGCGGCTGGCTTGGATCGCGGCGATGGTTGTATCGATGAGCAGCACGGCCTCGTAGGGTTTGAGAATGATGCTGCCCATGCCAGCACGCAGGCACTCCACTCTTGTGGATGGGGAGACGTCTGCCGTCAGCGCCACGATGGGCGGCGCATGAGGCTGCTCGCGGATGATGCGCGTGGCTTCGATCCCATCCATTTCCGGCATCACGACATCCATCAAGATCAAGTCCATGTGATGGCGTGTTGAAGCCTCGACAGCTTCAAGTCCATTGCTGCACTCAAAAATCTCCAGCAATGGCAGGTGGGTGCTCAACATCTGTTTGGCCACCAAGCGATTGATGGCGCTGTCGTCGGCGATCAGAACGCTGCCCCGCAACTTGCGGTGGTTGCCGCGTGATCCACTCGCGGCCTCGTGAGAGGGGGGGGGCGTGCCGAGGCAATCTGACGTCAAACCAAAAGCGGCTCCCAACGCCGCGAGTGCTCGCGACATGAATGGCGCCGTTCATCAATTCAATGATTTTTTTAGAGATGGATAGTCCGAGCCCGGTGCCCCCAAATACATCGCGCGTTTGCTCAGAGAGGGGTGAAAACCGCGCAAACACCAGATGCATTTGATCGGTGTCGATCCCCCGTCCCGTGTCAGTAACAGTCACCGTCAGCGTTTGATCATCTCGGTAATGAGCCACGAATTCAACGTGGCCATGCTGTGTGAATTTGACGGCATTGCCCAAGATATTGATGATCACTTGCGTGAGTCGGTCGCTGTCTCCCAAGACCCAATCCGGGACAGCATCTGCAATTCGCACCCGCATCTCTACGCCCTTGAGTTCCAAGGTGTCTTGGAACATGTGGCTCAGATCTTTCAAGAGCTGCTTCAGTGGCATTGCCCTTGCATTGATACGCAGGTTGCCCGTTTGTATTTGTGAAAAATCGAGCAGGTCATTGATGACCGTCATCAGGTGCTTCGCCGAGCGTTTCATGGCGTCGTAAAGCTCCTGATTTTGTCGCGCCTGCAGCGGCCACATGTGTTCTTGGGTCTGTAACGTACCCAGGATCGCATGCATGGGCGTGCGCAGTTCGTGGCTCACGGAGGCGACGAAAATATCATGTCGTCGCTGCTGATCGATCAGACAGGCCTCGGTCTTCTTGAGGGCGAGATTGTTCTCCTCCGACTCAACCATGGTGCGCTGCAGCTGGGACTGCGCGATGGACGGCAGGGCGAAAAGGTTGAGGCCAGAAATCAAAATCACCAGCACTGCCGTCGCCTCATGGCGAGCCATTGGCTCAGGGAAGCCCAGATCGATATAGATCGAAACAATGGCGGTGATGCATCCGACAAAGAGCGCCACCATCGGCCAAAAGGCTTTGGGACCAAGCATCCAAAAGATCGGCGCGGGCAATGCCGCGTAGACCAGCAGGAACAAGCTCGACGGTCCGCCCATCTTCATGGCGCCATAGGTGATGCCACCTGAGATCAGTGCCACCATCGCCCATGCCGCGAGCCCGTGGGGAAACCACGGCCTCATATTCAAAATCGTCAATAGCGTGAGCGCAGGAGCCAAAAATGAGTAGATTGGCACCATTTTTTCTGTGGGACTGACGATCCACAGAAGCACCGTGACGGCCACCATGAGGCACAGGTAAAACGATACGGCGGTCTCTCGGTCCGCGTTCAAAAGACCATCGACATGGGCTTTGACGGCGCTGTTCCAGAGGGCAAGGCGTGGCATCGGCGCATGATACCTGCGCCCCTCTGGAATCAGTTATTTATAGTTATTTTTTGTCATAAATTCGGTTTTATATCTAGCAAATTAGTAGTATTTTTCTCATACATGGCGCAGAGATCAAGCAGCGCCAAATCGCCCCTTGGCCGGCCGATCAGTTGCATACCCATCGCCGTGCGGTCTTGCGCATGGAAGCCTGTGGGGACGCTGATGGCGGGTAAGCCAGCGAATGTGGCGTAGATCGTCGCCTCCATCCACCGGTGATACGTGTCCATGGCGCGGCCGTTGATTTGCTCTGGCCAACGTTGGTTGATATCGAACGCCCAGACCTGAGCACTGGGCAAAGCCAGGGCATCGACGGATTCAAGGGCGGCTTTCATGGCGTTGTAGAACTGCGTGCGCACGGTGCTTGCCCAGAGCAGGTCGGCCAGCGAGTGTTGCTCGCTTTGCGACATCTCCCAAAGCGCCTCGGCTTTGGTCAGTTCGCGTGCCCCCTTGATTTGCATCACGGCTTTCACCTTCGCGCCGACCAGGGCGCTGCGCCAGATGAGCCATGCCTTCCAAACATCATCCCAGTTGACGGGGAGGGTGAGGGCCTCGACTGTTGCACCCGCTGATCGCAGCCTATCCAGCCCCGACTCGCAGGTGTCGAGGATGCCGCTCTCGATGGCGAGGTGCCCCTGCAGATCTCCCAGCCACCCTAGGCGAATGCCACGCAGATCATGGATCGGTGCCCGTTGGACTTCAGCCTCATCGCGGGTGATGCGGCGTGCTTGTGAGACTAGCTGTGTGCGGTGCTCGGTGTAGATCGCGCTGAGTTGTGCGATAGACCAATCAGCGGTTGAGCCTGGAGTTGATGTTGCTTCTAGAGCGTCTGCGGGATTTGCGCTCAAAATGCGGGCGGCATCGGTCGCTGCAGCTGCTTTGGCGAATTTACTATCCATCCTGCTGCTGCTGCGATGGCGAAATCTCAAATCTATTTGCCTATATAGAGTTGTTTAAAGGTGAGTGCAGTGTGGAGGACCGCTGGGTTAAAGAAGTGAGGAAG
>JALQVJ010000335.1 GCA_023260355.1 Burkholderiaceae bacterium
GATACACCTGCATCGATCATTTGCAGCAAAGAACATTGCCACTGTGGCACAGATATATGCATCCCCAAGAGGATGATCACATGAAGACACGCGATGTATTTTGCAGTCTACCGTTCGCCAGCATCAGCATCGATGGCCCAGGTCGTGGGCCAAAGCGATCGCCTCAACCAAGTCCTCGTTGAGTCTCAATATGCGAGCCATGCTTCGCGCCAATTGCGCCACCTCGAGCGAGTGGGTGAGGCGGGTGCGAAACAAGTCACCCTCGTGATTGAGAAAGACCTGCGTTTTGTAAACCAAGCGCCGAAAGGCGCTGCTGTGGATCACGCGATCTCGATCCCGCTGAAACGGATTGCGAGTCGGCGCATCAACCTGGGGGAAGCGGCGCCCTCTTGAAGCGCTCGGTGAGCAGGCATACGGCGCCAAGTTTGGCGCCGGCACCTCAATGGGATAGGCAAGCATGAATCACATCAGCGACCAACTCGTCGGACGCCGTTTGAACCCCAGCCACTTGCTGGTCGCGCCAGACAACAAAGCGGATCTCGCCGGCCTCTGCCTTTTTATCGACCCTCATCAGGTCGAGATAAACCTGCGCCTGCTGTGTATCACCCGATGTGGGCAACCGAGGACCTATCACAGGCAGGCCAACCGATTGCAAGAGGGATTTGAACCGCGCGGCCTGTTCGGCTGGCAGCAGCCCCAAGCGCACAGACAACTCTGAAGCCATCACCATGCCGGCAGCCACGCCCTCGCCGTGCAGCCACTCGCCATACCCCATGCCGGCCTCAATCGCATGGCCAAAGGTGTGGCCGAAATTCAAAATGGCGCGCAGGCCACCTTCACGCTCGTCTTGCGCGACGACCCAGGCTTTGATTTCGCAACTGCGTCGCACGGCCTGCACCAACACCCCTGGGTCTCGCTGCTGTAAACCGAGCACGTTGGCTTCGAGCCAATCCAAAAAGGCCACGTCGGCAATCGGGCCGTACTTGAGAACCTCAGCCAGGCCAGCGGCATATTCGCGGTCGGGCAAAGTCTCGAACACCGAAAGATCGCAAATCACCCGAGACGGCTGATAGAAAGCCCCAATCATGTTCTTGCCGGCCGGGTGATTGACGCCGGTCTTTCCGCCCACCGAAGAGTCGACTTGCGCCAACAGCGTCGTCGGAACCTGAACGAAGGGCACGCCTCGCATGTAAGTCGCCGCAGCAAAGCCCGCCATATCGCCCACCACACCGCCACCCAACGCAAACAGCACGGTCTTGCGATCGGCGTGGTGGGTCAACAGTGCATCAAAAATCAGCTGCAAATGCTGCCAGTCTTTGTGGGCCTCCCCGTCCGGCAGCACCACGGTCTCAACGCGCGGGTAGTGCGACTGAATGGCATCTCGCAATTGCGCCTCATACAGCGGCCCGACTGTATCGTTGGTCACGATCAAAGCCATCGCCGCCTTGGGAAGTCCCTGCCACGTTTGCGGATCCGCCCAAATGCCATGTCCAATCCGGATGTCATAGCTGCGAGCGCCCAGTTCAATGTGAACAGACTGGGGCGTGGTGTCAAAGTGATTCGACTGAAAGGGGGTTAGCGCTGAAGTCATGGGCGTTGGGGCTGTTCAGACAAACCAGACATCTCCAACTGCATCGCGATGGTGTTGACCAAAGTCGCGACGTTGGGTCGGCCCGTCTCAAGGGTGAAATGCGCGACATCTCTGTACAACGGGTCTCGCACAGCAAACAACTCTTTGAGTTTTTGTAGCGGGTCGCGCACCTGAAGCAGCGGTCGCGTTCTGTCGTGCCGCAATCGGCGGTAAATGTCTTCCGGAAGGGCTCGCAAATAAACCACGTAACACCGGTCGTGCAGCGTGTCTCTGTTCTCGCTGCGCAACACCACACCACCCCCGGTTGCCACCACTTGGTGAGGACCTCTCGTCAGTCGATCGATCACCTCAACCTCAAGGTTGCGAAATGCGTCCTCGCCGTGTTCATCGAAATACTCGACCCCGCAATCGTGTCGGAGTTGCCATACATCGGCAGCTCTCCCGTCCAAGGCTCGGTGTAGAGCTCCGGGTCGTCGATTGTGAACGAGTAGTGAAGCTTCTGATCTTCTACCCGCGTAAAACGCTCGGTAAGGTGAATGCCCTCTGAAATCAGAC
>JALQVJ010000377.1 GCA_023260355.1 Burkholderiaceae bacterium
GAACGACTGCAGCCCCTGTTGAATCCATGCGACTGCACTATCCCAAAAAAAATACCCAAGGACCAACGAGCCCGCCATCATCAAAACCAAGGGCATCAACGACAAAGCGATCACCCGGGGCATCCAGAGGTAAGCCAGCGCACGCCAAAAAGAATCGAAAATCAAGCCCATCTCAATTTGCTCCGAAATAGCAGGTTGATCGCGCAGACGACTTACACGGTTGCCGGTTTGGGCGCCAACATGAAGTGCTCTCGGTAGTGCTCAAGCTCGTCAATCGACTCCAAGACATCCGCAAGTGCGGTGTGCGCTTGCCCTTTTTTAAAGGCCTGATACACCTCTGGCCGCCAACGGCGGGACAGCTCCTTGAGCGTGCTGACATCGATATTTCGATAATGAAAGTAGGCTTCAAGCTTGGGCATGTATTTGACCAAAAATCGCCGATCCTGGCCGATCGTGTTGCCGCACATGGGCGAGGCACCGTTGGGGACATATTGGCGCAAAAAAGCCAACAACTGCTCCTGCGCGGCGTCTTCGCTCAGGGTGCTGGCTTTGACTTTATCGATCAAGCCGCTGCGGCCATGGGTGCCTTTGTTCCATGCGTCCATGCCATCGAGGAGCGCGTCGCTTTGGTGAATCACCAGCACGGGGCCTTCCACGCGGGGCGTCAGTTGAGGCCCTGTGATCACGATTGCGATTTCCAGCAATCGGTCTTTTTCCGGGTCGAGCCCGCTCATTTCACAGTCCAACCACACCAAGTTTTGATCGCTCTTGGTCAGCGTTTCGGAGGGGTTTGTCGTTGCGTTCATGTGCCAATTGTCACCCATTGCGTTGTCTCGCGATGACATGGTGGACAATCCACGCATGGATACGCTGATTTCGACATGGACCGTTTTTTTCGTGGGACTGATCGTCCTGAATGCAGGCCTGCGTGTTTGGCTCGACAGCCGGCAAATGCGACACGTGCGAGCGCACCGCCATGCAGTCCCGTCCGCCTTCCAAGCCAGCATTGAATTGTCGGCGCACCAAAAAGCGGCCGACTACACTTTGGCCAAGCTCAAGGTGGGTGGCCTTGAGATGATCTGGAGCCTGGCCTGCTTGCTCGGCTGGACGTTGCTCGGCGGATTGCACCACCTCAACCAAACGCTGATCGGTTTGATGGGGTCAAGCTTGTGGCAGAGCTTGGCCCTGCTCGCGAGTGTGGGTTTGATTCAATCGCTTTTGGACCTTCCACTTTCTTGGTGGCGCACCTTTAAAACAGAGGCGCACTTTGGCTTCAATCGCACCACGCCAGCAATCTGGTGGGGCGATTTGGCCAAAGGCTGGCTGATGGGCGCGTTGATCATGGGGCCTCTGGCAGCAGCGGTCATCACCATCATGGACTCCACGCAAGGCATGTGGTGGCTGTGGGCGTGGCTAGTATGGGTGGCATTTAGCTTGGTGATGATGGTCATCTACCCGACATGGATTGCACCGCGATTCAACCGCTTCGAACGCCTGCAAGAACCTGATCTGGTGCGTGAGGCCTCCGCCTTGATGGATCGCTGCGGCTTCCAAGCCAAGGGGTTTTATGTGATGGATGGCAGCAAGCGAAGCGCGCATGCCAACGCCTATTTCACAGGGCTAGGTCGTGGCAAGCGCGTGGTGTTTTACGACACCTTGCTCAACAGCCTCAGCCGAGGCGAGGTGATGGCGGTGTTGGCCCACGAGTTGGGGCATTTCAGCCGAGGGCATATCCCCAAGCGGATGCTCAAAATGTTTGGCCTGTCCCTCGTTGCGCTGGCAACCTTGGGTTATCTCGCTGAGCAGCCTTGGTTTTACATTGGCTTGGGCGCAGCACCCAACATCGAGGGCAGCAACAGCGCATTGGCACTGATCCTCTTCGCGTTCATTGCGCCGATGATTTCGCTGCCTTTGGCGCCATGGATGAGCGCTCGGTCACGCTCGGATGAATTCGAGGCGGATGCCTTCGCCAAAGCACAAACCAGCGGCCAAGACTTGGCCAGTGCGCTGGTCAAACTGTACAAAGACAACGCCAGCACGCTGACGCCAGACCCCTGGTATGTGCGCTTTTTCTACAGTCACCCGCCAGCCAGCGAGAGACTGCACCGACTGGGCGCCGACGCAACATGAAGCAGCGCAAATCTCCCTCTGCGTCCGCCGCGACGCAGGAAGGGCTGGTGATTGGCAGTTTTGGTAGACACGTTTTGGTTGAAGACCCCCAGGGCGACACGCGCATTTGTCACCCCAAGGGCAAGCGCAATGACGCTGTGGTCGGGGACCGAATCCTGTGGCAAGCGAGTGAGGACGAAGGTCGGATCGTTGGCATCGTGGATCGCAAAAATCTGCTGTTTCGGCAGGACGAGATGCGCACCAAATCTTTCGCCGCCAATTTGGATCAAGTCTGCTTGTTTCTTGGCGCCACGCCTGAGTTTTCGGAGCGCCAGCTGGGTCGGGCATTGATTGCGTGTGAGGCGGCAGACATCAAGCCAACGATCGTGCTCAACAAGGCTGATTTGAGTGCAGAGTTCGCCCGCAATTGGGCCCGTTTGGATGCTTACCGAGCCATGGGATACGCCACTTTGGCCCTCTCATTGGCCGCGGATCAAGAGCAAGGCCTGAGCGAGATTGAGGCACTGATCAAGGACAAAGTGACCTTGATTTTGGGACCTTCGGGTGCTGGCAAAAGCAGCCTGATCAATCGCTTGTTGCCTGACGTCCAAGCGCACACCCAGCAGATTTCTCAAGCGCTCAACAGCGGCAAGCACACCACCACGAGCACGACTTGGTATTGGCTGGATCAAAGCAAGCGTGGCGCGATCATCGACTCGCCCGGATTTCAAGAATTTGGCCTGCACCACATTGAAGCGACGCAGCTGGCTTCGTTGATGCCCGATTTGGCCGAACACACGGGGCAGTGCAAATACTACAACTGCACCCACCGCAGCGAACCTGAATGTCATGTGCGCAGCGCCGTCGGCGAGAGCTCCGATAACCACCAACACATCTATCCAGCGCGTTACCAGATGTACCTCGAGTGGTTTGAGGAGCTGAGCCAACCACCCCGCTACTGATGGCAGGTGTGTCAGGCCGCGCAGCCTAGCGCGCCAACCTTATAGCCACGCCACAAGCGTATTGACACCCACTAGCGCCAACACGGCGCGAGCCACCAATAGGTTCTGCTTGTCCCGGCGCTCAAACGCAGCGTCAGAGGCATCCGCCCTCATGGCGACCGCCAAGCCGCGCTGCCAAAGCGCTTGATGGCTATCACGCCAGCGTGGTGCTTGATCCAGCCACACTTCGAACACCGCATCAAATCGCCCTACCAAGGCCAAAACAAGCAACGCCAATCGGGTCGCGACAGCGTCGATCCAGCACCACACTTGTGTCGACCATTGGATTGAGGCAGACCACGCGCGCCCCTGGGGGGCAGTCATGGTGCCATGCCACTCGCGGGCCAACACGCAAGCCACAAGGGCGAACCAAGGCAGTCCGATCAGTTGGCCCAACAACAAGGCAATCAGCGGCGCCAGTACTTGGTGCAAAACGGTTTGGGCTGCCATTGGATGCAATCCATGTGACGGGGGCTCTGACGCATCGGAGTCGCATGGTGGGGCCATTTGAGGATCGCCATCTGAATCGGTGAAGCTGCCCCAGCCCATCAACCCGTAGATGAGTGTCGCTTGAAGCAGCCACCCCAACCAACTGTCCCAGTCACTGAGCACGAACTGAACGAAAACGGCCGGAATGACCACCCCAAGGGCCCAGGCCCATGCCGGGTGGTTGCCTTTGGCCGATATCGCACTGGACATGCACCAGAGTTGAACGTTGTGCACCTGCGTTCGCACCACGCGATTGCCAAGGCCTGGTTTCAATCGCTCGAGCAAGGATCCTAACCAAAGCGCTGTCCATTCCATCATTGCTCTCCCGGGGCTGACAAAAGCCGATACAGGTTGCGCAACATCGCTGCGGTTGCGCCCCAAATGTAGTGAGTTTGGTGACCATCATCGTAGGGCATTGACCACCAATGGATAGGCTCACCCAAAATCTGAGCCTCATGGGTGCGATGGTGCGCGGCATTCATCAGGAACTTAAGCGGTACCTCAAAAATCGCACCCACTTCGCTCGGATTGGGTCGCCAAGCAGCCGGCGGCTCGATCAGTGCCACGACTGGCGTGACCACGTAGCCGGTGCCTGTGAAGTAGTCCGGCAAGGCGCCGATGATTTCAGCCGAGGCCATGTCTAGGCCAACTTCTTCGTGAGCCTCGCGCAAGGCTGCCCAGACCGCATCACGGTCGGATTCATCGATCTTGCCACCAGGAAACGCGATTTGCCCTGCGTGCGCACGCAGGTGAGATGCTCGGTGCGTGAGCAACACGGTCAACTCATCCCGCTTCACAACTGGGACGAGCACCGCCGCGGGCTTGACCACACCGGTTTGACCCCACCGCCGCTCCCGCACC
>JALQVJ010000402.1 GCA_023260355.1 Burkholderiaceae bacterium
CACATGATTGGCGGCGTTCAAAGGCACGCCCTTGGCCATATCGACATCGCCAGCTAAAAGCAAGTCCAGGTTGCGGCTGGTTTGGCGGCCATTGCGCGCAACTTCGGTCATCCCCTTTTTGTGGCCATCCAATTCCTCTAGGACAACCATCGGCAAATAGATGTCGTGCTCTTCAAACCGAAACAAACTCATTGGGTCGTGCAAGAGCACGTTGGTGTCCAGTACGAACAAGCGTGTGGGTTGCCCCGACTTGCGTTTGGCCTTGGTGGGGAGAGCCTTTTCTGTCGCATGGCTGCCTCGGCTGTCGCTTGCCTGTGCTGGGGCCGGTGATGCGAGCTGCGCGGACTGCGCCCTTGCCGTGGCCACTGTGCTGACGGGGGCTTCGGGCGTCTGCGGGAGCACAGGGGCATCGCGGTAGGCGATCGGCGACCTTGTGGCCGCCTTTTTCTTCACCGGAGGCTTGGCTCTTGGCGCATTGTCAATATCGCTGGCACTGAGACGTGAGGCTTTTTTCGATGGGGCGGGAGGCAGTGGCATTCAGGATCTCAAGAGGTCAATGAAAACAAAAAAGCCGCCAGTCGGCCTGGCGGCTTTTGAGGGGATGCGTGTGGAGAGGTCCAACGGCTCATGAAACCATTATGCACACTCCAGATGCCGTTGTGGAGACAGCGGGGTCTCTTGACAATCAGGCCGCTGCAGGCAGCTTCTTCTTGAATCCTTTGACGGCCTTCAGGACCTCATCGACGTGTCCAGCAACCTTGATGCCGCGCCACTCTTGGGCCAAAGTGCCATCGGGACCAATCAAAAAGGTACTGCGGTCGATCCCTTTGACCTTCTTGCCGTACATGATCTTGTTTTTGACCACGCCGAACATGTGACACATTTTTTCTTCGGTGTCAGCGATCAGCTCAAAGGGCAATTCCAATTTTTCCTTGAAACTGTCGTGGGATTTGAGGTTGTCGCGCGAGACGCCGTAGACGACAGCACCTGCTTTCACGAAATCGGCGTACTTGTCGCGAAATTGCATGGCTTCCGTGGTGCACCCAGGCGTGTTGTCCTTGGGGTAGAAATAAAGAACAACTGTTTGGCCAATGAGTGCTTCGTTGTTGATCAAGGCACCGCCGGTGGCTTGGGCTTCAAATTCGGGAATGGTTTTACTGACGACGACTGCCATGGGGATTGAATCCTGACCTTGTTTCGGGTTTGGGTTTCTCTCTGGCCACAGGGTGGCTTGGTCTTCGTGTTGCCTTCAATACAAAAGACAACTGACGCGAGGCTAAACCCGCATTTTAACCCAAGCCAAGATGCCCGACCAGAAGAGCGATTTCCGATTGACTCGCGAATCCCAACCAAGGGGCGTTCAATGCTCTTGAATCAAAGCCAGAAGCACTTTTCGGCCTTCGGAAATCAACACGTTGTAGGTTCGACAGGCCGCTGCACTGGACATGGTTTCCAACCCAATCCCTTTTTCAATCAGCGGGTGGAACTGCTTGGGGTGAATAAAGCGGTGCTGTGTGCCTGTGCCCAGCACCACCAATTCGAGGCCGGCCACGCACAGGTCCGCGAACACACCGGCATTGAGGTCATCGAAACCCCGGACGGCCCAGGGCGTGACTTCACCGCCGTGAGACAGGAGCAAACTCTCTTCGTGGCGTTGCCCTGCGATTTGGACCCAACCCTCGCCAGACGCTTCGATGCTGTTGTTTAGAGGGGTTTCTGCGTGAAATTTCAAGGTTTGCTCGAAGATATGGTGCGTAAATTGTGGTGAAATTATAGGTTTCCCTCTCTGTGGAACCATCCTCTATGAGCGCAAACCCTATTCTCAAGTCGAGCAAGCTCGACAACGTCTGTTACGACATCCGTGGTCCGGTGTTGGACAAGGCGCGAGCGATGGAGGAGGAAGGGCAAAAGATCATCAAGCTCAACATCGGGAATTTGGCCGTTTTCGGGCTCGAGCCGCCAGATGAGATCGTGCAAGACATGATCCGCAACCTACCCGATGCGGCAGGCTATACGGATAGCAAGGGTTTGTTTGCACCGCGCAAGGCGGTGGTGCATTACGCCCAAGAAAAGCGCATCCAAGGCGTCACGGTAGACGACGTGTATCTTGGCAATGGGGCGTCTGAGCTGATCACGATGTCGATGAATGCGCTGCTCAACAGTGGCGATGAAGTGCTGGTGCCTGCGCCCGATTACCCACTTTGGACGGCATCAGTCACTTTGTCAGGCGGCAAAGCCGTGCACTACGCCTGCGATGAAAAGTCGGACTGGAATCCTGACTTGGATGACATTCGCAGCAAGATCACGCCGCGGACCAAGGGCTTGCTGGTGATCAATCCGAACAACCCCACCGGCGCGCTGTATCCCACCGAGGTGTTGGAAGGCTTGGTTCAAATCGCCCGTGAACACGGACTGATCGTATTTGCCGATGAGATTTACGACAAAACCCTGTTTGATGGCAACACGCACACATCCATAGCCTCTTTGGCCGACGACATTTTGTTCGTCACCTTCAATGGGCTATCCAAAAACTACCGCTCGTGCGGCTACCGTGCCGGCTGGATGATCGTTTCCGGCAACAAGCGGCGTGCCAAGGATTACATCGAGGGGTTGAACATGTTGGCCTCGATGCGTTTGTGTGCCAATACCCCGGGGCAATTGGCTATCCAGACGGCCTTGGGTGGCTACCAAAGCATCAATGACTTGGTGGCGCCGACTGGGCGTCTGTGCCGGCAGCGCGATTTGGCTCACCGACTGTTGTCCGAAATTCCTGGCGTGACATGCGTCAAGCCGAAAGCCGCGCTTTACATGTTCCCGCGCTTGGACCCTGCGGTCTATCCGATCCGCGACGACCAAGAATTCGCCTACGAATTGTTGGCTGAAGAGCGGGTGCTGATCGTGCAGGGAACTGGTTTTAACTATCCCTCGCCCGACCATTTCCGCTTGGTGTTCCTGCCCCACGAGGATGACTTGAAAGAGGCTATTGGGCGCGTCGCGCGTTTCCTTGAAAACTATCGAAAACGTTAAGTGTTCCGGGCACCCTGGCGTGCCCACTGTGTAAAGAGAAGTTCATGCAACCCATTCGCGTTGGTTTATTAGGTGTTGGCACAGTGGGTGCCGGTGTGTTCAATGTCTTGGCTCGCAATGGCGATGAAATTGAGCGCCGCTCGGGTCGCCGCCTAGAGGTGGTTCAGGTATCGCGCCGGGATGTGGCCGCCGCCCATGCAGTGGTCGGCGCACAAGTCTCGGTGACAGCAGACCCTTTCGAGGTCGTGAACAACCCGAACATCGACGTGGTGGTTGAGTTGATTGGTGGCTACACCTTGGCCAAAGATCTTGTGTTGCAGGCGATTGCCAACGGCAAGCATGTGGTCACTGCCAACAAGGCGCTGCTCGCGGTGCATGGCTCTGAAATTTTTGAAGCCGCTCGGCAAAGATCGGTGGTCGTTGCATTTGAGGCAGCCGTTGCTGGCGGCATTCCGATTATCAAAACGCTTCGCGAGGGCATGAGTGCCAACCGCGTCGATTGGCTGGCGGGCATCATCAACGGCACAACCAATTTCATCTTGAGTGAAATGCGCAGCAAAGGGCTGTCATTTGCTGAGGTGTTGAAGCAAGCGCAGGCGCTCGGTTACGCCGAAGCTGACCCAACGTTTGATATCGAGGGTGTGGATGCGGCCCACAAGCTGTCTCTCATGAGTGCAATTGCGTTTGGTGTGCAAGTGCAGTTTGACAAAGCCCATATTGAAGGCATCACCAAGCTTCAAACTGCGGATATCCGTTACGCAGAGCAACTGGGCTACCGTATCAAATTGCTTGGCATCACCAAGCGCGTGGAGGCAGGCGTCGAGCTGCGCGTGCACCCGACCCTTGTTCCATCTGAACACCTGTTAGCCAATGTCGAAGGCCCGATGAACGCAGTCGTCGCCCACGGCGATGCGGTTGGCACCGTGCTGTCATACGGCCAAGGGGCAGGCGGAGAGCCTACGGCCAGCGCCGTGGTGGCAGATATGGTCGACTTGGCGCGCGTCATCGATGCCGACGCGGCGCACCGCGTGCCAGTCTTGGGCTTTCAGCCAGCGTCATTGAGTGACTTGCCAGTGTTGGCCATGGCGCAAGTCGTCACCAGCTATTACCTGCGCATGCGGGTGAAGGACCAAGCAGGTGTCCTCGCGCAGTTGACATCGATTTTGGCCGAGCACAATATCAGCATCGACGCGATGCTCCAGCGCGAAGCAGCGGCCGTCGGCGGCGAAGAATCGCACCAAACCGATTTGATCGTCTTGACGCACGACACCCAAGAAGGACAGATGGATCAAGCGATTGCGCGCATGGAAGCATTGGATGCGGTGCTCGCCCCCATCACGCGCATTCGCAAGGAAGGATTGGCCTGATGCGTTACGTTTCAACCCGCGGCGACCAAACCCAGCGCCAGTTCTGCGACATTTTGTTGGAGGGCTTGGCCCCAGACGGTGGCTTGTATTTGCCTGTGGCATATCCGCAAGTCGATGATGCGACGTTGAGTCGCTGGCGCGCGCTGAGCTATGCCGAACTTGCGTTTGAGGTTTTGTCCCTCTACATCGACGATATTCCAGCCGACGACTTGCGTGCGCTTTGCGCCAAGACCTATACCCAAGAGGTGTTCGGAACGGCCGCCATTGTGCCGCTCAAGCCCTTGGCGCCTGGGCTCATGCTCGAAGCATTGTCCAACGGCCCCACATTGGCGTTCAAAGACATGGCCATGCAATTGCTGGGCAATTTGTTCGAGTACGAGTTGGGACGCCGTGGCGAAGAGTTGAACATCTTTGGCGCGACGTCTGGTGATACCGGTAGCGCGGCGGAGTACGCGATGCGGGGCAAAAAGGGCGTGCGGGTCTTCATGACCAGTCCGCATGGCCGCATGAGCCCGTTCCAGCAGGCCCAGATGTTCAGCCTGCAAGACAGCAACATTCACAACATTGCGATTGAAGGCGTGTTCGACGATTGTCAGGACATCGTGAAGGCGGTATCCAACGACCTTGTGTTCAAGCGTGAGCACCGCATCGGTACCGTCAACTCCATCAACTGGGCACGCTTGCTGGCGCAGGTGGTCTACTACTTTGCTGGCTACTTTCAGGCGACCCAGGACAACAGCCAACGCGTTAGCTTCACCGTGCCTAGTGGGAACTTTGGCAATGTCTGTGCTGGACATATTGCGCGCCAAATGGGCTTGCCGATTGACCGGTTGGTGGTGGCGACCAACGAAAACGATGTGCTGGATGAATTCTTCAAGACCGGCATATATCGCGTCAGGGGCACCCTAGAAACCTGGGAGACGTCCAGCCCTTCGATGGACATTTCGAAGGCCAGCAACTTTGAGCGATTTGTGTTTGATTTGTTGGATCGCGACGGAGCCAAAGTCAAAGCACTGTTCTCCAAAGAGTTGCAGACCGGCCAGTTTGATTTGAGTCATGATCCGCGTTTTGAGCTCGCAGCAAATCGCTATGGATTCCAGAGCGGACGCTCGACGCACCAAAACCGACTGGACACCATTCGCGCTGTGTTTGAACAACACGGCGTCATGATCGATACCCACACCGCTGACGGCGTGAAGGTCGCCACAGAGCACTTGGATGCTGGCGTGCCGATGATCGTGTTGGAGACTGCCTTGCCGATCAAATTTGCGTCGACCATTGTTGAGGCATTGGGGCGCGAGCCAGATCGCCCTGCCAAATTTGATGGCATTGAAGCGCTGCCGCGCAAGGTCAAAGTGATGGCTGCGGATGTCGAGCAGGTCAAAGCCTATATTCACGCGCACACCACAGGATGAGTCCCATGAGCCCCAGCCCAAGACCCTCGCTGACCCCGCTGGATGACGCAGTAGACGCATTGCTGCAGGCGACGCAGCCGGTCCAACAAGCCATCGCGGTGTCGACGATGGACGCCTTGGGACGCGTACTGGCTCAAGATGTGATTGCAGAAATGTCGGTCCCGGCGTTTGCCAACAGCGCCATGGACGGGTATGCCTTGGCCCTAGATGACTGGTCGATGTCTGCAGCGGATGGGTTACCCATTTCCCAGCGCGTCCCTGC
>JALQVJ010000432.1 GCA_023260355.1 Burkholderiaceae bacterium
TCGAGGCTGGCAAGTTGACCAGCAACTCTAAGCGTTTACCCAAGAGGTGCAAGGTTTGGCGAAACGCCTCGCGTTTGGCGTCGTCGTCGCCGGGGGCGGCAGACGGATCTGCGTAGCCCCAGTGCGCTGTCGCGGGCTGACCTGGCCAAAATGGACAAACCTCACCGGCGGCGTTGTCACACACCGTGATCACCAAGTCCATCGCGGGCGCTTCGGGCGTACCGAACTCGTCCCAACTTTTGCTGCGCAAACCGGCTGTCGAAATGCCTGCGCGCTCCAACGTTTCAATAGCCAAAGGATTGGGTTGCTGGTTGTCTCGCGGACTGCTGCCAGCCGAATAGCCGATGAATCGGCCTTGACCCAAGTGGTTGAGCAGTGCTTCGGCAAGGATGCTGCGCGCAGAGTTGTGCGTGCACAAAAATAGAACTCGCAATGGAGCGAATGACAAATTGATACCCCAGTCGTCAAAGATTCGATGTATTGCTCAAGCGGTAGCCCGCACCGCGCACCGTCTCGATCATGTTCGCCGCGTCCTCGAGCGCCTGGCGCAGGCGCTTGATGTGCACGTCGACCGTGCGCTCATCGATCAAACTGTCGTCGCCCCACACCTGTGACAACAGCCTTTGGCGCGAATGCACCCGCTCTGGCTGTCGCATCAAGAAATTCAACAACTTGAATTCAGTCGGGCCCAGCTTGAGGCTGTGGTGTTTGAAAGTGACACGGTGCGTCGCTTCGTCTAATTTTAGTGCGCCAACGACCACGCTGCTGTCCGGCACAAAGGGTCTGTTGCGGCGAATCACCGCTTGGACTCTGGCAATCAACTCTCTGCTGGAAAAAGGCTTGGTGATGTAGTCATCTGCCCCCACCTCCAGACCCGCCACCTTGTCCGACTCCTGGGAGCGCGCGGTCAGCATGATCACGGGCAATGCCGCGGTGCCAGGGTCTGTGCGCCAACGCCGCAGCAAAGACTCACCGCTTTGGCCGGGCAACATCCAGTCGAGCAGCACCAAGTCAGGCATCTCTACGTCGAGTTCGCGCTGCGCACCGATGGCATCGAAAACAACGGTTGGCTCAAAGCCTGCGTGTTTCAAGTTGATCGCGATCAAATCGGCAATCGAGGGCTCATCCTCGACGACCAATACTTTTATTCCTTCGACCATATTCAGGGCTCAAGTCAAAAAGGGTGCAACGCTGAAAGCTGGAACGTTTCAAAAAAAAGGCTGGCCGCAAGACCAGCCCTCGTTTACGCTGACGCAGTCAGATCACTTGATCTTGGTCATTTCCTTTTCGACCATCTTCACCACGTTGGCAGGCAACGCGACAAAGCCCAGTTCTTCGGCCATCTTTTGGCCATTGTTCAGAGACCAGGTGAAGAACTTGACCACTTCTTGCTGGCGAGTCGCATCCTCGCCTTTTTCATAGGCAATCACGAAAGTCGCTGTCGTGATGGGCCATGCATTCGGGTGTGATTGATCCAGCAAATCAGGAGCCATACCCGCGACGGTGAAATCTGCGCCGCCAGCTGCATCGGCAACCGCTTGCTGACTTGGCACGATGAAGTTACCGGCCTTGTTTTTCAATGCCACGAAGGCCATGTTGTTCTTGAGCGCGTCGGCGATATCAACATAGCCAATCGTGCCCTTGATCTTGGTCACGTTGGCTGCCACGCCAGGGTTGCCCTTGCCGCCAATCGCATTGGTCGGCCAGTTGACTGACTTGCCTGCACCGACATCGCGCTTGAACGCAACGGATTGCTTGGCCAAGTACTTGGTCACCGTATCGGTTGTGCCAGAGCCGTCTGAGCGGTGGGCAATGGTGATCGCCAAGTCAGGCAGATTTTTGCCGGGGTTCAAAGCAGCAATCGCTTTGTCATTCCACTTGGTGATCGCACCGCGGAAGATATCTGCAGCGGTTCCACCATCCAACTTCAACTCACCGGATTTGAAGCCAGGCAGATTGACAACGATGGTGGCGCCGCCCATCACGGTCGGGATCTGCACTTGGCCTTTTTCCGCGAGTGAAGACGTTTTGACGGGGCTGTCGGTGCCACCGAAATCCACTGTCTTGGCGTTGATTTGCTTGATCCCGCCTGAGGAGCCAATACCTTGGTAGTTCACTTCTTTGCCAGTGGCAGCTTTGTAGGCTTCGGCCCACTTTGTGTACACCGCGTAAGGGAACGTGGCGCCTGCGCCAGTGATGGTCGCTGCCATGGCAGCACCGCTCAGTACGGCTGCACTCACAGCAGCCACAACAGATTTCAAAACCAATTTTTTCATCACGACATCCTTTTGTGTTGAATTGAGAAAAGCCCAAATCAGTTGGGATGTGTGCACTGTAAAAATTATTTATGACGGTTTTGTGACGATTCATCACAAAACATCCATTAAATTTGTCACCCCTACCCGTCACTATGCTTGCTACATGAACGCGCCTCACGCCCATCTCGCCGTTGCCGACTTAGGCTCAAACAGCTTCCGCCTTGAAATTGCTAGTGCGCAATCGGGTCACATTGAGCGTATCGACTATCTCAAAGAGAGTGTGCGCCTGGGCGCCGGAATCAATGACGCTGGCGAACTCAGCCCAGGGGCTATGGCGCAGGCGTGGGAATGTTTGGAACGCTTTGGCGAGCGTTTGCGCGGATTTCGACCAGATCAAGTCAGGATCATCGCGACACAAACATTGCGCCAAGCCACCAATGCGAAAGCGTTCATCACCGAGGGCAATCGTCGATTGGGTTATCCCATTTCAGTTGTCCCAGGTATCGAGGAGGCGCGCTTGATCTACCAAGGTGTTGCACATCTCTTGCCCTTAGATGATCGGAGCCGTCTGGTCATCGACATCGGAGGTCGGTCGACTGAATTCGCCATTGGTGTCGGGTACGTCGCGTCTGGGGTGGCTTCTTTACCTATGGGTAGTGTGTCTTGCAGCAAGGCATTCTTTGCCGATGGACAATTAAAGAGCAAGAGCTTTCAGGCCGCGCGAACCGCTATCTCGACCAAGGTCGAGAGCCTCCCTGAAAGCATCAAACAAGCGCAGTGGAGTGTGGTGTATGGCGCATCTGGCACCATCAACGCTGTCACTGAGATCTTGGGGGGCATGCAGCTCAGCTCTCAGCCAATCACCCGAGACCACATCGAAAGCTTGATCGCCAAACTGATCAAATTTGGTCGAACCGAAAACATTGAATTTGTTGGGCTTAAATCCCATCGAAAAGAAGTCATCGCTGGCGGCATCAGTGCATTGCTAGGTGTCATGGATGCCCTGCGGATCGAAGAAATCTACCCTGCGCAGGGAGCTCTACGGCAAGGCGCGTTCTACGATCTACTGGATCGAGAGAACAGAAACACGGACGTCAGAGAGCGCACGATCCAATCATTACAACTCCGCCTTTCAGTCGACCTTGCACAGGCCAATCGCGTGGCCCTGGTTGCAGATCAACTATTCCAATCCGTCGCAGTCGCCAACCACCGGGACAAACGCTTCTCAAGAAAGCTGCATTGGTCAGCAATGGTGCACGAAATCGGTGCTGTGGTGAATCACACCAACGCGCCACGACACAGTGCTTACATTCTTCAAAATATTGAGGCCCCTGGTTTTTCAATGGAAGAGTTACAAAGATTGAGCGATCTCGTGCGCGCACAGAAAGGTCGCCTCAAGAAATTCGCTGACTTAATCGTCGATGAACTTTTTGCCAAGCAATTGTTTTCACTCCGAGTGGCGATCCTGTTCTGCAACGCCCGGGTTGATCCCGACGTGTCAAAAGTGTCTGCAACATACCAGGACAAAGTTTTTCGTCTACATATCCCACCGATGTGGGCTGCAGCGCACCCAAATACGATGTTTCTGCTCACGGAAGAGTGTTCACAATGGGACAAGTCGGGCTATACGCTCAATATTGATATTCACTAATTTTATAAACGGTATAAACTATTTATATTTTTTAAAGGAACATGACCATGACCAAAAAAGACGCTCATAAGAAGCCAAAACTGGTTCGCGACAGCTTTACCTTTCCAGCCGAAGAGCACGCTCTGCTGAAGCTGATCAAAGCACGCGCAGGCAAAGCGGGCAAGGAAGTCAAGAAAACAGAAGTGCTTCGTGCAGGCATCCAAGCGATCAACGCCATGAGCACGCCTGAGCTATTGATTGCGTTGGGACGGGTGAGCAACATCAAAACGGGTCGACCTGCCAGTGCAGTTATCGGCAAAGCTGCCAAAGCGCCTGCCAAAGCGCCTGCCAAAGCACCTGCCAAAGCACCTGCCAAAGCACCTGCCAACGCACCTGTCAAAG
>JALQVJ010000053.1 GCA_023260355.1 Burkholderiaceae bacterium
TGGGACTGGACAACGTGTTCATCGATATCACCGCCGAAGAAGTCCCCATCTTGGATGGTTCAGCCGCGTCATTTGTGTACCTGCTGCAAAGTGCAGGGGTGGTCGCGCAAGACGCACCCAAGCAGTTCGTGCGTGTGATCAAGCCGGTCATGGTGGAAGAAGGCCAAGGCACGCCTGGACACAAATGGGCCAAGTTGGAGCCCTACCACGGCTACAAGTTGCGCTTTGAAATCGAATTCGATCATCCTGCTGTTAGCGCGTCGGGACAGATTGTGGAATTTGATCTTGGCAGCGGTCGCTACGCCCGAGATATTGCGCGCGCACGCACATTTGGATTCACGCGGGATGTCGAGCTGATGCGCAGCCACGGCTTGGCGTTGGGCGGTGGGCTCGACAATGCGATCGTGATGGACGATTTGAAAGTCTTGAATTCGGACGGGTTGCGCTACCAGGATGAGTTTGTGAAACACAAAATCCTGGACGCCATGGGCGATTTGTATATTTTGGGCAAGCCGCTGCTGGCCGCGTACAGCGCGTTCCGAAGCGGGCATGCCATGAACAATCAACTGCTGCGGGCGCTGTTGGCCCAACCCGATGCATATGAAACGGTGACATTCACGGATCACCGCAAAGCGCCGCAGGGTTTTGACGCCTTGATGCCGGCCTGGTAGGACTGTTCAATGCTGATCGCGCGCGCACTCGTTCTGGTGTTGATGGGTTTGGCCATCGTCTGTTTCATTGGCTATATGGTGACGGGGCGATCCCAATTGAAGGACTGGGGCCTGAGGCTGCTTCGGTGGACCCTGTTCGCCGCGCTCGTCTTTTTCGGCACACTGATCGTCAGCCGCCTGATTTGAGTGTGGTGCCGTCGGCGCATAGATCGGTCTATGTGGCGACAGTCAAACTTCGCCGAAGTCAGTAATGGCGACCGTCCTTGTACGCTGCGTGGGTTCTGGCCTGCAGCTCTCCTGATCGGTGCAACACGGCGGTCGAGCGTGCGACTTGCGCATGTGTGATCGCCAGCCCTAAGGCGTCGGCGGCATCTGCGCTAGGGTGACCCGGCAAGCCCAATAACCGCTTCACCATTTCTTGCATCTGGGACTTGCTGGCACGGCCGTAACCGACCACCGCCTTTTTGAGCTGCAACGCGGTGTACTCGAACACTGGCAAGTCCTTGGAAACCAGCGCGGTGACACAAGCACCCCGGGCTTGACCCAGCAAGAGAGTGGATTGAGGGTTGACGTTGACAAACACGATTTCGACCGCAGACACATCTGGCTCATACCGCTGAACCACCTCTGAGATGCCGTCCCACAGTACCTTGAGCCGGTCTGGGAGCAAGCGCGTGGGTCCACCGGTTTTGATGGTTCCGCTTGCCACGTATGCCAACTGCCCGCCTTGCGCGTCCACAACCCCAAACCCTGTGGTTTGTAAGCCAGGGTCAATGCCCAAGATTCTCATGACCCCCCCTTTTTCGGTACATCCACGGACTGCATGCGCTGTCGAATGACGCCAGAGCGTTGCATCAAATAGCCCGAGGTTGGGCGGTCTTCAAAACGCTTGGGGCTCGGCAACATCACGGCCAAGCGAGCGGCCTGGTTCGCATTGAGCGTCCAAGCGCTTTGTCCAAAGTAGCTTCGCGCGGCAGCCTCTGCGCCGAAGACGCCTTCGCCCCACTCCACATGGTTCAAGTACAGATCCAAGATTTGCGATTTGGTTAACCAAAACTCCAATGCACCCGCAATAACCAGCTCTTGCAGCTTGCGCGGGATCTGCCGCTCTCCACTCAAAAAGAGGTTTTTGGCCAGCTGCTGGGTGATCGTGGAGCCCCCCAAGGCACGCTTGCGATCACCCGATAAGTTGACTTGAAACGCAGACCACAAGGCGTCCCAGTCGACGCCATGGTGTTGCAAAAATCGGCTGTCTTCCGAAGCCATCACGGCGCGTCGCAGCACGTCAGGCAACAACCCGTGATCCAGATTGGTTTGGCGCCATTTGGGCATTTGCGGTTGGCTGCGCCAAAGCCTTGTCCATTCGCTGCGCTGCAGCGCCGTGCTGCTGGGTGTGACCCAGACCATGAAACCCACGCGCAAAAACCAAACAAGTTGCAATGCCAACGTCGCCCACACGACCCAGCCCAACCATTCACGCCAAGCAGGCGATCGCAACTTCATGGTTGGCCTCCCATGTCCGTCACCAGTCGGTCGTCACGCAAAAAACGAAACGTCGAGACGACGACCAACTGGTCGGCCTGTTGCCTCAACGCTGGGTCAAAAGGCCCGAACTGCTGGCGGCGCGCCAAACCAACCGCTTGGGCGTCAAGTGCCGGCTGACCCGACGACTCGAGGACTTGGACGTGGGAGACGCGACCACTCGCCTCCACCACCATTTCGACAATCAAGCGGCCATATAGCCGCCTGCCAGCCTTGCTTGGAAATTGGCGCGTTCCCTGAACCTCTAACACCTGTCGCATGCGATCGAAGTAGAGCGCCGCAGGCGATTGCTGGGCCGCGACTTGCGCGAACTGTCTTTTGGGGCGGACGCTCCCCATTTCAATGCGGCGCTCGATTTGGCCGATCAATCGAACCATGGCTTGCTTTTGTGCCTCCTGAGATGAGGCATGCACACGTTCACCTTCTTCGTTCCTATCGCGCGCCTCGAGCGCGTGGAGCTGGCGCTTGATTTGAGACAGCAGCAATGTTTGTTGGTTTTCCAATTGGCTCAGTTGCGCTCTGGTCTCTTCTAGGGCATCGCCAGAGCGCGACCACAGCGAGGGCGCCAGAGGTGTCAACGCACGCCCAGTGTCGGCTGTGCCACCGCCATTGAGATTGACTTGCGCAAGCACTTGCGCGCGCAAGGGCGCGTCTTGGGTTTGGGCATTGACCAACACCAATTCCAGCTCGGGCGCTGGCAACCGCATTCCCGGCGAGCCAGTGGGCCGAAGCGTCAAAGCGATCAGACTCAAATGCGCGGTCACTGAAAAGGCGATCGCCCACCACAGCACACCCCGAGGTGCATCAAAAAACGCGTGGGTGAGCCGATGTGCCATGTGCTCACCCAGCGGGCGGGGTTGCGTTCGACGAACCCGGGTCTTCGTCGTTGTCGAGCGTCATGGCGATTTTGACCCCGGTGCTGGCGTCCTCTTCGTCCCACTCCGCATCATCCTCTTGAGAGTGGTCCGCCTCAAGGCGTTCGATGACTTGTGCACTGATTTCGAGCGCAATCAAATCGATGTCGCCCAAGCTCACGCGCACTTTGGTGCCTTTGGCCATACCTGTAGCGCCCACTGCATTCATGACCAAGGGAAAAGCGTCAGCGCGCACCAAACGCTCGTTCATCACTTGGGCCGTGCACTCCGTCAAGCCTTGTTGCTGAATCAAGCGCAAAGTCCAGTAGCGCTCCATGCCTCTTTGGAATTCGTTGTACGACGCATAGGTGGCCTCAAAACCACTGATCACGCCGAACAGTTGCGCGTCTTTGGGCTTGAATGGCGCAACCAAGGCCGCGGTAGTGCCATGCTGCACGCACGCCAACAGTTGCCACTGATTCACCAAGTCGGCGTACCTGCGCAAGGGCGACGTGCACCACGCGTAGCATGGGACGCCCATGCCGGCGTGCGGCAACGCCTTGGTGCTCATGCGAACCTTGACGCCAGGGGCCATGCTCGCTTGGCTGCGGTAGATAGCCGGCACGCCCAGATCGGCGAGCCATTGCCCCCAGTGTTGGTTGGCCAGGATCATGCTCTCTGCGACGATCAAATCGAGCGGGGAGCCGCGCCGACGCTCAGTGATCTTGACCGTCTCGTCGCCAGTGGGCTCATCGCCTGCGATGCCCTCAAGTGCAAAGTTGTAGTCCGGGCGGTTGAACAGCTCAGGCTTGCCACGCACCAGTTCGCGCGTCGCTTTGCGCTGCTGTGCCATGCGATACAACCAGCGCAATTCGGTGACCCACTCGCGCTCAGATGGCGCCGGGTCTTCTTGGTCAAAAAACGCCTGATTCAGTTCATCCTCGATGTGATCGTGTCGCAAGTTGTCCGCAATCCAGACCTTTTCCAAGGTACTGCGCTGGCTTTTGACTTCGGCTGTGGCTTCATCCATCTCGAGATAAATGGACAAGGCAGGACAGTGTCGACCCGCTTGCAGGGTGAACGTCTGAACCATGGCGTCTGGCAGCATGGTGATCTTGTGGCCAGGCATGTAAACCGTCGACATGCGCGCGCGCGCCATGCGATCCATCGCGTCGTCGGGGCGCATCCCCAAACCGGGGACCGCAATGTGGATGCCCAAAGTCACTGTTCCACTACCGAGACCGGTGACGGATAGGGCATCGTCAATTTCGGTGGTCGCGGCGTCATCGATCGAGTACGCATGGACTGGCGACGTGGGCAACCCGTCGAGATCAACATTGGGGACTTCCAGGGCTGGAAACCCGGTGCCTTTGGGAAACTGCTCAAACAAAAAGCGCTGCCAATGGAACTGGTAGGCACTGCGGATCGCGCCCACGCGCTGCAACAATGCCAGCGGCCCCGATTGGGTCGCCTTGCTGGCTTGAACAACCGCCTTGTACTCGGGGGCGTTTTTGTCGGGCTTGAACAAAATTTTGTACAGCTGCTCGCGAATGGGCTCAGGGCATTGCCCATCCACCATGGCTTGGCTCCAGCTGTCTATTTGCGCCTGGATAGCCGCCTTTTTGGCGATCGCAGCCAGCGCTTGCTGAACCTGCTCATGCGGTGCTTTTTTGAAGCGGCCTTTGCCAGCTCGCCTGAAGTAGTGAGGCGCCTCGAACAATGCAATCAGTGCGGCCGTCTGTGCGACGGTAGAGGGTTGGTTGCCGAAATAATCCTGGGCCACGTCGGCAAAGCCAAACTCATCCTCCGGCGCACACTCCCACATCAGGTCCAAGTCCATGTCGGCCGACATCACGCGCGCTTGCTCCAGCAAGTCGGCAGCGCTGGGGTCTTGGAAACGGAGCAAGACGTTGGCGGTCTTGACCTTTTGGCGCTTGCCAGAGGCCATTTCGACCTGCACCGATGCGTCAACCTCCGACATCAAACGGCCGACCAAAAACTTACCTGAATCGTCAAACAATATGTTCATGCGCCGATTGTCCCACGGCCCTCGTCGGCGGCGTTAGGCACGCGCCAAGAATGCGTCGACTTTGGGTAACCAGTCGCGAAAATCGCTCAGCGCATGGTCACCGCCCTCGACCCAATGGAGCTGCGTGTTGGCGTAGTAGCGCCCCAACTCTCGAGGGTCCAGCACTTCGTCCTGGGTGCCAATCAAAGTCATGCAGTCAGGCCATGGCGGCAATTGCGGGGTATCCATGGCCGCTAGTTCATCCAAAAAGTGTGGCTCAAAACGCATGGTCTGGGTGGGGTCGTGCCACAAAGGAAATTCCCCGATCAACTGGCCGCCATGGGTATGTGGATGGACAGCAGGGTTGATCAACACCGTCCTCGCAGCCCATTTGCGCCCTAAATAGGTGGCATAAAAGCCGCCCAATGACGAGCCCACCACTGCCGTGCGTTCCTTGGGCCAGTCGCGGCACAGCGCCTGGACCAATTCCATGGCCGCCTTGGGCGAGACAGGCAAAGCTGGACAACACCACGTCCAATCGGGGTGGTGCCGCGTGACGTACTCATGCATCCACTGCGCCTTCGCAGACTGTGGAGAGGAGCGAAATCCATGCAGGTAAAGCAAATGATCGATGGCCATCGCTTCATAATATCGGGTATGCCAATTGTGATCACCAAGCCTCACTGGACCCAACGCATTGCGCCTTGGTTCGCGGGTTTCGACGCGTGGTTGCTGCTGGCATTTGGTCTGCTGGCCTCTCTGGGGATGGTGACCATGTATTCCGTGGGCTATGACTACGGCAACCGGGTTTTCGACCACGGTCGAAACCTCGTCGTCGCGCTGGTCGTGATGCTGGTTTTTTCTCAGATTCCGCCCCACCGATTGCGCATGGTGGCCGTGCCGCTGTACGCCGTGGGTGTGGTTCTCTTGATCGGTGTGGCCTTGTTTGGCCTGTCACGCAATGGGTCAC
>JALQVJ010000076.1 GCA_023260355.1 Burkholderiaceae bacterium
CTGTGCCGTCGCGAAATTTCACTGTATCAGCGCTCCGAGAGCGACGCACCATTGCGTTGGCACGACGTGAGCCAATGCGTCCCAGACGCGCCGGGTCTCAGCCCCGAAATCGCGATGGCTCGCTTTCATGTGCGAGATGCCCAGGGCCAACTGCACTCTGGTGCAAGGGCATTTGTCGTCCTGTGGCGGCAACTGCCCGGTTGGCGCTGGTTGGCGCTGTTGGCGGCGTTGCCGGGTGTGACACCTTTATTGGAGTGGGCGTATGTCCAGTTTCTCAAGGTACGCCCGCGCATCCAGACTTGGGTGCGTGCCCACGAAAAGCCGCATGGCTGAGGGGTCAGGGCCAAGTTCACCACTGTCTAAGGCTCAATGTGTCATGGCACCTCGCTCAATCGATTCAAGACCCAGCATCCCCCCATGGTCGCATGTGATTGTGGCCGGGTTGCTGCTGGTCATCACCCTGAGTCCAGCTGCACACGCCCGATCGCCCGTCGAAAACGCGAAGGACACGCCAAGCACCGTCAGGCTGCCCAACTTTTCGATCGACCAAACCGAGGTGTCGATTGCGCAATTCCAAGCGTACGTGCACGCGACTGGCACCGTGACCCGCGCCGAATCGGAAGGCGGCGGTTACGAGTTCTTGGCAGGTTGGGAGCGCATTGCCGGCACCAACTGGCGCCAGCCCAACCGTGTCGGCGAAACCAATCCCCATTGGCCCGCTGTGCACCTGACCCATGCTGAGGCGCAGGGGTATTGTCAGTGGGCCGGCGGTCGGCTGCCCACCCATGCCGAGTGGCTGAGCGCGGCGTTCACTGAGCAGCGCGAGACGCCACCACCGCCATTTGTGCTCGGTCGCACCTATCCATGGCCGACAGGCGACAGTCCGGGGGGCGCCAATACGTCAGAGGCAGATCCCTGGCCACGCGCGGCGCCCGTGGGCGCGACCCGCGCGGGCGTCAACGGTTTGTTTGACATGGGCGCGAACGTATGGGAGTGGACTGACACAGCCCAAGGCGACACGCGCCAAACCGTTGGGGGCTCTTGGTGGTACCCCAGCTATCAAATGCAGGCCTCGGTTCAGGCCTTCAAGCCCAAAGACTTTTACGCGGTGTATATTGGCTTTCGATGTGTCTATCCACATGCCGATCGCTGAAAGCCAAGCGCTCCAGGCACTGCCGCTCTACCCCTCCAACCTGCTGAGAACACCATGCAACTAGAAGTCAATCGGCGCGCATACAGCGTCAACGTCGAGCCTGAAATGCCCTTGCTTTGGGTACTGCGCGATGAACTCGGCATCACCGGCCCCAAATTTGGTTGCGGTATCGCCCAATGCGGCGCTTGCACAGTGCACATCGATGGCCAACCTGTGCGTTCATGCGTGACGCCGGTCTCTGCGGTGCAAGGAAAAATCACCACGATCGAGGGCATCGGCACCCCAGCGCAATTGCACACGGTGCAGCAAGTGTGGATTGATCAGCAAGTTGCGCAATGCGGTTACTGCCAGCCCGGCCAAATCATGGCAGCGGTGGCACTGCTGGCCCGCCAGCCCAACCCCAGCGATGCCGACATCGATGAAGCCATGACAAACATCTGCAGATGCGGCACTTATCCCCGCATTCGTGCAGCGATTCATCAGGCGGCCGAACAGATGCGTGGGGTGCGCGCATGAGCACGCTAGGTACGATCACGCGCAGAGGCCTGATCTTGGGCTCTGTGGCCATGGCCGGGGGCGTGGCGTTTGGATACTACAAATACAAGCAGCCGCTGCCGAACCCGCTGCCCGATGCTTTGGCCCGCGGCGACTTGAACGCCCTCAGTGCAGCGCAAGCAACCCCGCTGAATCCCTATGTGTTGATCGATGCGTCAGGGGTCACAATCATCACGCCACGCACGGAACTGGGTCAAGGCGTGCAAAGCACGCTCGCGGCGCTGGTCGCCGAAGAGTTGGACGTCGCATGGGATGCCATTCGCATCGAGCACGGCCCGCCGAGCGCGACGTATTACACCGACATCAGCGCGTCTGCAGCGGCGCCGTATGACCAGAGTTTTGCGGCCAACACCATGCGCCAAGTGATGGCAGTGGGGGGTCGCTTTTTGGGCCTGCAAGTCACCGGCGGGTCCGCCAGTTCGCGCGACGCATTCGTCAAGATGCGCGTGGCCGGTGCCGCCGCAAGGTACGCGCTGATTCATGCCGCGGCCAAGCGATGGGGGGTGCCTGCCCAGCAACTGTCTACCGAAGATGGCTGGGTATTGAACACCAAAACCAACCAGCGCCTGCCGTACAGTGCTTTGGCGATGGACGCTGCGCAAATTGAATTGCCCGAACAGCCCGCCTTGAAGCCCTCGAGCCAATGGCGATACGTCGGCCGCTCGATGCCGCGCAAAGACATGCTGAGCAAGTGCACTGGCACGGCCACCTTCGCCATTGACATGCGCTTGCCAGACATGGTCTACGCCACCGTCGTCAGCAACCCCAAGCGTGCGGGTATGAACGCGTTTGACACAACTGCAGCCCAGCAAATGCGCGGTGTGTTGGGCGTGGTGCCGCTGCCTCAGGGTGTTGCGGTGGTGGCCGATAACACATGGCGTGCTTTTCAAGCGGCACAGGCGATTCGTTTTGATTGGCAAGCCGCTAGCTATCCCCCGACCAGTGCCGCCATGTTCGATCAGTTGCGAGACGAACTCAAGCGCCTTTCACCCGATGCAGTGCACCGCGATGTTGGCGATGCCGATGCAGCACTGAGTCAGGCTGCTGGCGTGTTGGATGTGGAGTACCGTGCCCCTCACCTCGCGCACGCTGCACTCGAGCCGATCAGTGCGGTTGCACATTTCACCGGCGACGCGTTGCACGTTTGGACCGGCAACCAAATCCCTACCCTGGCACGATCCATCGCAGCGAAAACTGTCGGGCTCGATCCTGAGCAGGTTCATTTTCATGTGACGATAGTTGGTGGCAGTTTTGGTCGCCGCACCGATGTGGACTATGTGGTGCAGGTGGCAACGATTGCCAAAGCCATGGCGGGCAAGCCAGTCAAGCTGACTTGGACACGCGAGGAAGACATGCGCTTGGATTTTTATCGCCCAGCCGCACTTGGCCAATTCAAAGGAGTGATGTCGGCTGCAGGCACACCTGAAGCCATTCGCATGGACATTGTGTCGGCTTCATCGACCCGATCCTGGGGCGGCCGGATCGGTTTGCCGTTCCCCGGCCCAGACCGCATGTTGGCGGAGGGTGCGGGCGATGCGCCTTATCTGGCGCCACACCACAAGGTCAGCGCCTACGCATCCGAGCTGAGCGTACCGGTGGGGCCATGGCGTTCGGTCGGGGCCTCGTACAACGGGTTTTTCCACGAGTGCTTTTTGGATGAACTGGCACACTCAAAGGGCGTCGATCCCATGGCGATGCGCTTGGCCATGTCGGTTTCCTTCCCGCACGCGCAAGCGGTTTTGACTCGGCTCAAGGCTCTTTCGAGCTGGGACACACCCTGGCCCAAGGGCCGTGCGCGTGGTGTCGCCATGACTTTGTCATTTGGCAGCTACGTGGGGCAAGTGGTCGAGGTGCAGCAAACCGCCAAAGGCATCAAAGTCGAGCACGTGTATTGCGTCGCCGACGTGGGCCTCGCGCTCGATCCACGCAACATCGAAGCGCAGTTGCAATCGGGCATTGCCTACGGGTTGACGGCGGCCATGATGGGTGAAATCACCTTTGCTGACGGGCAAGCACAGCAGTCCAACTTTCATGACTACCCCGCTTTGCGCATGCACCAAATGCCTCAGGTCACGGTCGCAATACTGGAGGGCGGCGAAGGGGTCCAAGGCATTGGTGAACCAGGTGTCCCCCCGATCAAAGCGGCGTTGGCCAACGCCATCTATGCGCTAACTGGGCAACGCATTCGCGAGTACCCACTCAACAAACACGTGCAGTTTGTCTAAGCGGCAACAGGGGCGGCGCAGCCCACGCCCGCCCCAGCCCCCGCGACTTGGCGGAGCAGTTCAAAAGCCGTGGCGGGCGGCCAATCGGGCCGTGGCTCACGCCATGGCAAATCTGAGCACGCCGTAGGGCACGGCAAAAAACACCCAAATCAACACCTTGTACTGCGCGAGAACGCGCAGATAGGTGGCGGCCAGTTGATCAGGTGATACACCTGTCCATCGGGCATAAAGCGGCGCCACCCGCTGGCGCGCCATCAGCCAAAACAGCGCAGATGCCAACAGCACCGAAAAGTGAACCACTGTCGACCACCCAAAAAATGCCAGCCAATGTGCCGTTGTCCATGCCATGGTGTCGCCTCCTCTGCAAGTGTTCGTCGCAAAC
>JALQVJ010000102.1 GCA_023260355.1 Burkholderiaceae bacterium
CTGGATGTGTTCATCCATGGTGCCGCCCACATCCATGAGCAACAGCACTTTGACGTTGTTGTGCCGCTCCGGCACCATTTTGATATCGAGCAGCCCTGCATTGGCGGCCGTGGAGCGAATCGTGTCGGGTAGGTCGAGTTCATCGGGGTGGCCTTCGCGGGCAAATCGGCGCAGCCGGCGCAAAGCGACTTTGATGTTGCGTGTCCCGAGTTCTTGCGAGTCATCGTAGTCTCGGTAGGCGCGTTGCTCCCAGACTTTGACGGCCGTGCGATTGCCGCCCTTGCCGCCTATGCGAACGCCTTGTGGGTTTTTCCCGCCATTGCCAAACGGCGAAGTGCCCCCTGTACCGACCCAGCGGCTACCGCCTTCGTGGCGCTCCTTTTGCTCTTCCAAGCGCTTTTGCAGCTCTTGGAACAGCTCGTCGTAATCCAGTTTGGGCGCGTTGGCAATTTGCTCCGCACTCAACACCTTTTCCATCTCTTTGCGCAGCCATTCTGCAGGGATGTCTTTGGTGAAATCTGCGACTGTGTCCACCCCTTTGAAATAGGTCGCAAATGCGCGGTCGAATTTGTCGAAATGCTTCTCGTCTTTGACCAGAGCAATTCGCGACATGTAATAAAAATCGTCCAAGCTGCAATGCTCTTGGTCGGGTCCAACAACGCCGACCTTCAAGGCTTCGAGCAGTGTCAAGTACTCCTTGACGGACACAGGCAGCTTGGCTGCGCGCAGGGTATAAAAGAACGAAATCAGCATCGCGCCACTCCGGCTCGTGGTTTGTGCATTTGGTATTCCAAGTGGGTTTTCACAGCCTGCCATTCGGAAGCAATGATGCTGTAGATCACGGTGTCCCGATAGCTGCCATCGGCGAGCTTTTGGTGCTGGCGCAAAACCCCGTCCATCTTGGCGCCGAGGCGCTCAATGGCCGCTCGGCTTTGGTGGTTGAACCAATGGGTTCGAAACTCAACAGCAATGCTCTCTAGCGACTCAAACGCGTGGCGCAGCAACAACCACTTGGCGTGTGTGTTGACGCCCGTCCGGTGCGCGCTGGCGGCATACCAAGTGCTCCCGATCTCCAGGCGTTGGTTGTGCAAGTCGATATTCATGTAGGTCGTCATGCCAATGGCTTTGCCTTGCGCGTCAATCACGGCAAAGGGCAACATGCTGCCCTCAGATTGGAGGCGCAAGCGGCGCGTGATCTCTGCCGATATTTGATTGGGGGCCGGTACTGTCGTGTACCAATGGCGCCAGATCTCACCATCCTCAGCTGCGGCGCCCAAGTCTGCTGCATGGCACGCATCCAAGGGTTCAAGGCGCACGCACTCGCTGCTGAGCGTGACAGGTTCAAGCTTGGACCACATGGCAGTGCAGCGTTCAGCGGCCGCGTTGGTTCATGAAGACGAGCTTTTCGAACAAAGTCAGATCTTGTTCATTCTTGAGCAGCGCCCCAATCATGGGCGGCACGCTGATGTTTTGATCATCAGACTGCAAGGCGCTCACAGGGATATCCTCGGCCAAAAGCAATTTGATCCAATCCAACAACTCGCTGGTCGAGGGTTTCTTTTTGAGCCCTGGCAGGTTGCGGATATTGAAAAAGGTTTTCATGGCCGACGCCAAAAGTTCCTTTTTGAGATCAGGGAAGTGCACTTGAACGATTTGTTCCATCGTGTCTGCTTCAGGAAACTTGATGTAGTGAAAGAAGCAGCGACGCAAGAAGGCATCCGGTAGCTCCTTCTCGTTGTTCGATGTGATGAACACCAAGGGCCGGTGCTTGGCTCGAATCATTTGGTGGGTTTCGTAGCAATAAAACTCCATCCGATCCAGCTCGCGCAACAAGTCGTTGGGGAACTCGATATCTGCCTTGTCGATCTCATCGATCAACAGTGCAACGGGTTCCTCCGCATCAAACGCCTGCCATAGCACGCCCTTGACGATGTAATTCTGGATGTCCTTGACGCGCTCGTCACCCAGTTGGCTGTCGCGCAGTCGGCTCACGGCGTCGTATTCATACAGGCCTTGCTGGGCTTTGGTCGTGCTTTTGATGTGCCACTGGATCAATTTCAATCCCAAGGCACCAGCCACCTCTTCAGCAAGCATGGTCTTCCCGGTGCCGGGTTCGCCTTTGATTAACAAGGGTCGCTTGAGTGCGGCCGCTGCATTGACTGCCAGTTTCAAATCTGGCGTGGCGATGTATTGATCAGATCCTTCAAATTTCATTTTGCGAGCACTTTTTGGATGGGTTGGTCGGGCGCGAGGGTCGAGGTTCAAAATCCCACGTCACGATGTCTATAATCGCACTTTATTTTCCATGGACCTTAAAGGCGTGAACGCGATCATGAGACAAGCATCGATTAAAAGCATCTTTCGTTTTGTCACGGGGGTGACCCTGGGCTTGGGCCTGGCCATTGGCGCGCAAGCGGCTGGCGACGTGAAAGCTGGCGAGGGCAAAGCGGCGATGTGTATCGGTTGTCACGGCATTCCTGGCTACCAAAATTCATTCCCCGAGATCCACAAAGTGCCGAAGATCTCTGGTCAGTCCGCCAAGTACATCGAATCTGCTTTGACCCAGTATCGCAAAGGCGACCGCAAGCATCCGACGATGCGTGGCGTGGCGGGCTCGTTGACAGACCAAGACATCGCCGATTTGGCGGCGTTTTATGCAAGCCACACCAATGGCGCGAAACTGCCTGAGACGGCGCCTGCCGCGTCTGTCGAAGTGGCAGAATTGTTGAACAAGGGCGGTTGCGTGGCCTGTCACGGTGCCAACCTGAGCAAGCCTCTTGACCCCAGCTATCCTAAGATTGCCGGCCAGCACGCGGACTACCTGTACTTTGCACTGAAGGCCTACAAAGTCGAGGGCAACCCTCAAGTGGGTCGTGCCAACGCCATCATGGGCGGAGTGGCCA
>JALQVJ010000143.1 GCA_023260355.1 Burkholderiaceae bacterium
GTTCATCATTGAAGCCACCGCGGTGACGCGCGACGGTCGGATCAGCCCAGGCTGCTTGGGGCTCTGGGACGATGCCACAGCCGCCGCATTGGCGGAGCACTTGCACCGAGCCAGAGCGCAAGCGCCCGCCATGCCGGTGTGCATCCAATTGAGCCATGCTGGCCGCAAAGGCAGCAGTGCCGCCCCCTGGCTCGGAGGCGCACAGCTGGACGCAACAGAGGGCGGCTGGAGCACATTGGCGCCATCGGCGATTGCCCACGCTGAAGGTGAAGAGGCGCCCACTGAGATGACGTTGGCGGATATCGAGGCAACCATCGACGCTTTTGCAAACGCGGCGGATCGCGCCGCCCAGATGGGAATTGACGCCATTGAGCTTCACGCCGCACACGGGTATTTGATGCACCAGTTTTTGTCACCGATCTCGAATCACCGCACCGACACATATGGCGGCGATTTTCAGGGCCGCACTCGCTTTGTCAGGGAGGTCATGGCCCGCGTGCGAGCGGTCTTCCCGGGGCCAGTGGGCTTCAGGGTGTCTGCGACAGATTGGGTTGATGGGGGCTGGACGCCCGAGGACACGATGGCCTTAGCGCAAGCCATGAAAGACGCCGGCGCTGACTATGCGCATATTTCGACTGCCGGTGTTTCGCCCATGCAAAAGATCCCCGCGGGGCCAGGCTTTCAACTGCCGTTTGCCCAGCAGGTGAAGCAGGCGACTGGCATGACCACCATCGGTGTGGGCTTGATCACAGAGGCGCAGCAAGTGGAGGCCGCTCTGGAGGCGGAGCAATGTGATTTGGTCGCTGTGGCCAGAGCGTTGCTCTTCAATCCGCGGTGGCCTTGGGAGGTCGCAGCGCAACTGGGTGGTCAAGTCGCGGCAAGCTCGCCTTACTTGCGGTCTCTGCCCGCACGTGCCAAAGAGATATTCGGCAACGTCCGCATTGGCATGCGTTGAGAACCGCCGGGGCCTCGTGTGCGATCAGGTCGCCGTTGAAGTTGAGCGATAATCGTGCGAGTGCCTCGATGGTGAAATTGGTAGACACAGCAGACTTAAAATCTGCCGCCTTTAAACAGGCGTACCGGTTCGATTCCGGTTCGAGGCACCACATGGAGAACCCGCTTAGAGCAAATTGGGCGGGTTTTTTTATAGGTAAATTTGTCAGGTGATGCGTGTGACGGCTCCTGAGAACCATCC
>JALQVJ010000207.1 GCA_023260355.1 Burkholderiaceae bacterium
ATCGCAAGTACCCACTGCACGAACTGTTGGCTGCATGTCGCCACTATCTGCCTCACGCACCGCGGGACTTCATCACCTTTGAATACTGCATGTTGGACGGCATCAATGACCAGGCGCACCATGCACAAGCTTTGGTGGAGCTGTTGAGGCGCGAGAATGTGCATGCCAAATTGAACTTGATTCCTTTCAACCCCTTCCCTGAATCCGGATTGAAGAAGTCAGCGCCGGAGGCTGTGCAGGCATTTGCGCGCATTCTGTTGAACGCGGGTGTTGTCACGACCGTGCGCAAAACCCGAGGCGATGACATTGACGCCGCATGTGGGCAATTGGCGGGTGATGTTTTGGATCGCACGCGGGCTGCAGAGCGCATGGCACAGCGTCGACAAACCGTGCGGTGGCACCCCCGCCCCGAGAGCACGCCATGATGGCGTGGCGCGGTCTTGCGGCGCTGGCCTGCTGTGTGTTGCTGGCGGGGTGCTCAGCACCTCAAACATTGACGAGCTCGGCGATGGTCGACCCATCGAACAGTGAGCGACATCAAGAACGCGTGGCATTGCGGGTGCAGTTGGCCACTGCATATTGGGAGCGCGGGCAATATGCGGTTGCGCAAGAGGAGGCCCAGCGGGCTTTGAGCCTCGCGCCCGGCGATATCGATGCGCAGCAGGTGTTGGCGCTGTCGCATTGGTCGCAGGGCGATCGTGCCTCGGCTGAGCAGACTTTTGCGCAAGCCATTCAGGCGGCGCCAGACCACGCCGAACTTCAACGCAATTGGGCATGGTTTCAATGCTCGGGCGACCAATGGGCTTCAGGCGCATTGAAGCTGAAAGCCTTGAGCCACGCTGTGGCAAGCCCAAGATCGGCGTTGATGCACGCGCAATGTTTGGCCCCCAACGATGTATGGGGTTCGGCACAAGCGTTTCATTCAGCCCGCCAGAGATGGCCCAATGATGAAGTCGTGGCGAGAATATGGGCCGAACAGCAGTGGCGTGAAAGGGAATTGGCGCGACTCATCGATCAAATTGCGCCACTGAACCTAGGGCCTTTTGCGTCGAAGCGCACGCAACAGTTGGAGGCCATGGCAAAGCAGGCGTTCGCGTCTGTGAGCATAGCGCCGGATGATTTCCGAACATGGAGCGAGGAACCCACGGATGAATGAGGAACTCAACCCGCCAGACCCATCTAACCAGCCTGATTCAGCGCAGGAACGCTTGCCGGGGGAGACCAGGGCCGCATGGGATTTGTTGAGAGAAGCCCGTGAGGCCAAAGGCGTCAATTTGGTGGTGATCGCGTCGGCATTGAAGGTGCCGTTGCCTCAACTCAAGGCGCTCGAGGCCGGCGAACTGTCTGCCCTCCCTGATGCGGTGTTTGCAAGAGCTTTGGTAGGCAGTGTGTGTCGGCACTTGGGTATAGATGCCCAACCCATATTGGCGATCTGGCCGCAAGCCCAGCCCAGCGTGCTTCAACACATGGCCAAACCCGCGCGGATGACGCCAACGCCCTTCGAGGGCGGCTCTAGGCGCGGTTGGTCCCGCTGGTGGCTGGTCGGGATAGGGCTGATTCTTTGTGTCGGGGTTGCGATTTGGTGGGTCGGCAATCCGCTGGGGTTGGGGGCTTCAGCGCAGGCGCCACAAGAGCCGGATAGTGAGCAGACGACCGCCATGGGGGCGACGCAAACGGTTGAGATCAGTGCGGTGCGTGCTGAATCCGTGGCTTCGGGTGGTGCCGATACCCAAAGCGATCCACAACGCCCCAGCTCCAATCCCACGCAGCCCAATGCGGTCAATGCGGTCAATGCGGCAGGCGCCATTTCAGGTGCCAGCGCTTTGTTGGCGCCCAATGCTGAGGCTACCCAGCCAGGGCAGGCACCGGCGCAGGCTGCGATAATGGGCGCCCAAGGCTCGGAGGCTGCCCCCAATCTGGCTGCGACTCGCCCAAATGGAACGGCAACGCTTGGTGAGACCCGTGGGCTGGTCGTGCGTGCGAATAAGTTGGCGTGGGTCGAAGTCCGAGACGCCAGTGGCGTGATTTTGCTGAATCGGACATTGGCACCCGGTGCAGTGGAAGTGATCGCAGGCGCGGGGCCTTGGGCCATCGCATTGGGCAATGCGCCTGAGACAGAAATCACTCGAGATGGGAAAGCGATTGACTTTGATGTGCATATCCGCCAAGGGATTGCGCGTTTTCAATTGGAGTAATGGATATGGCGCTGAGCAGCATTGACATTGCATCGCCCAAGGCAAAAAACAGTTGGGCCACCGAAGTCAAATGGGGCAACCGAGTCGTGGGTATTGGCGGGCATCACCCAGTGTGTGTGCAGTCGATGACCAATACCGACACGGCCGATGCCGTGGGAACGGCGATTCAAGTGAAAGAACTCGCGCAAGCCGGCTCAGAGTTGGTGCGCATCACCGTGAACAATGACGAGGCGGCCAAGGCGGTTCCGTACATCCGCGAGCAATTGGATCGCGGACTTGTATACGCTGTTGACCTCGTTGCTGATGAGTTTCTTGAACTCACTGAACGCGATACCACATCGTTGGAAACAGTTCGTGAAGAGGCCACGGATCTGCGGTGATAATCCGCCTGGGTTGTGGTCC
>JALQVJ010000248.1 GCA_023260355.1 Burkholderiaceae bacterium
AAGAGCCGAGTGCGTGCCAAGGGCACTACGCCTGTCCAGTGCGCAGTTGCGCTGCATTGGCAGCATGCACCGCCCGGTCTCTTTTGTGTCGAGCCCACTGGAGATCAAACCATGAGAAGAGCCGCGATTGTTGCCCCACTGCGCACGCCGATTGGTGCTTTTGGCGGGGCCTTGTCCTCGGTACCCGTCGAAGTTCTGGGCGCGACCGTGGCCAAAGCGATATTGGCCAAAACGGGACTGGACCCCGCGCGCATCGACGACGTGGTGTTTGCGCAAAGTTATGCCAATGGCGAGACACCTTGCACGGGGCGATGGATCGCTTTGGAGGCGGGGTTGCCCATTGAGGTGCCTGGCATGCAATTGGATCGGCGTTGCGCTGGTGGGCTGCAAGCGATTGCCACGGCAGCCATGATGGTGCAAACCGGCGCTGCCGATGTCGTGATGGCCGGTGGCGTTGAGAGCATGAGCAACGTCGAGTACTACACCACCGATATGCGGCGCGGCAAAAGGGCAGGGAGCGTGACCTTGCACGACCGATTGGATCGGGGGCGCGAGCGCAGCCAGCCAGAGCACCGATTCGGTCCCATCAGCGGCATGATCGAAACCGCGGAAAACTTGGCGCGCGATTTCCAAATCAGCCGAGAGCAAGCCGACGCGTTTGCCGTGCGCAGCCAAAGCCGCGCCGCTGATGCCTGGGCCAGTGGGCGCTTTGCCGACGAAGTCGTGCCAGTGGCTGTGCCACAGCGCAAGGGCGACCCCACATGGGTGAGCCAAGATGAGGGCGTGCGACCCCAGACCACCTTGGAGAGCCTCGCAAAGCTGAAAACACTGTTCCCCAACGGCACCGTGACGGCGGGCAACGCCAGTCAGCAAAACGATGCGGCAGCGGCCTGCTTGGTCGTGGCGGAAGACCAATTGGAGGCCTTGGGTTTGACGCCGATGGCGTATTTTGTGGGCTGGGCAGTGGCGGGGTGCGAGCCATCGCACATGGGGATTGGACCGGTGCCAGCGGTGAAAAAGTTGATGGCGCGCACTGGCATGTCGCTCAATGACATGGACTTGATCGAGCTCAACGAGGCCTTTGCCTGTCAGGCTTTGTCGGTGTTGAAGGGCTGGGGTGAGACCTTGGAAAACCTGGAGGATCGCCTCAACGTCAATGGCTCTGGTATTTCGCTCGGTCACCCGGTCGGGGCTACTGGCGCGCGCATCATGACCTCGATGCTCTATGAAATGCAGCGGCGCGGCGCACGCTATGGTCTTGAGACGATGTGTGTCGGTGGCGGGCAGGGTATGGCAGCCATTTTTGAGCGGGCTGGTGCATGAACCTCTCGTCTGCGGCGCACTTGCAATGCGTGCATGACGTCTTTGACGCGCAGCACTCGGCGCAGCCCGAGCGTGTGTTCATCGAAGAACTCGACCGCACGTGGACGCTGGCTCAGTTGGGTGAGATGGCCGACGCGCTCGCCACTGAGCTGGCGCAGGCTGGCGTGGGCCGTGGCGACCGGGTCTTGGTGGTGGCCGAAAATGCGCCGCAGCACGTGGGCTTGATCGTGGCCTGCAGCCGGCTCGGTGCTTGGTCGTGCGGGGTCAACGCGCGCATGTCACGCGGTGAAATCGCGGGCATCACCGAGCGCTGCGATCCTCGTGTGGTGTACTACACCAGCGAGCGATCGGCAGCCGCGACGGCGCATGCACAAGAGGCCGACGCGACGCCTTCGGTGGTGCCGGGTTTGCACAAAGGGGTGGCGCGTCCGAACGCCATCGCAGAAGCCGAACCCCTGGCTTCGCGTGTGGCTTCGCTGATATTCACTTCGGGTTCGACCGGTGTGCCCAAGGGCGTGATGATCACGCACCAGGGCTTGATTCAATTCGCCAAAGTGTCGTGCGCGTCACGAGACTTGGGCCCCCTTGACCGCTCCTACGCCTATGTGCCGATGACGCATATTTTTGGCTTGGGCACTGTGCTGCTGGCGTGCCTCTACAGCGGTTCGGTGATGTTGATGCGCCAACAGTTTGAGCCCGCGGATGTGATCGACGCCCTGGCCCACAAAGGATTGACGCAACTGCAAGGCCCGCCCACGTTGTATGCGCGCTTGCTCTCCTGGCTCAAGGAGCACCCGCACGCGCGCTTTCATGCCCCGACCCTCAAGTACATGTATGCCGGGGCGGCGCCGCTGTTGTTGCCGCTGAAGGAAGAGATCGAGCGGGTGACGGGCTTTTCGCTGCACCACGGCTATGGCCTGTCCGAATACGCAGGGGTGCTCGCGGTCGTGAGGAAGGACGAGCGGCGCGCTGACACATCGGCCGGCTATGTGGTGGAGGGCGCAGAGATGCGCATCGTCGACGCCCAAGGCCATGATGTCGCGTTCGGCGAGCGGGGCGAAATTTGGATGCGTGGTGACGGTCTGATGGCTGGCTACTTCCGCGACGTGGCGGCAACCCAGGCTGTCATGAAGCCGGGCGGCTGGTACGCCAGTGGCGATGTGGGCTACCAGGGGCCCGGTGGCGAGTTGTTTGTGGTGGCGCGCCTGAAGGAAATGATCGTGCGCAGCGGCTTCAACGTCTACCCCGGCGAAGTAGAGGCTGTCCTCATGCGCTTGTCATTTGTGCGGGTGGCCGCGGTGGTGGGCGTCCCCGAGGCCGATGGCAATGAGCGGGTGGTGGCCTTTGTGGAGTTGCAGCCTGGCGCCCAATTGGATGAGACAGCGTGGGCCCAACACTTGAGAGACAATCTTTCGCCATACAAGCGGCCCGCACAAGTGGTGATCGTGCCGGCGATGCCCACGACCTTGTCTGGCAAGGTTTTAAAGAAAGATTTGGTCACCCACTACATGGCTGGCGCCGTGTCTGAATCTTGATGTGAATATGAGCAATGCCCCTGTGATTGACGACGTTTTGTTGAAGCACCTGCAGAGCTGGGTGGGTCG
>JALQVJ010000376.1 GCA_023260355.1 Burkholderiaceae bacterium
GGAGGGTATCGACTACTACCAGAAGCTGTGGGATGAAAATCCCGGAAACCACCACCACCATCCACACTTGCCTTCTCAGAACAGCTCCAAGGATCCTGTCACGTCCAGTGCCGCTCCCAGCAAAATTCTCAAGGAAATACGGTGAAGCGCCCATGTGTTATGTGTACCTGCCTGCTATTCAGAGTTCTGTGCTGTTCGTAAAGATACTTTGCCAGACGTGAGAACCAGCTCGGGTTCAGACAAGGCCTCTCAGCACTTTCAATTTGCCGAGGCGGAATTCGCGATTGGCATGCGTTTCTAAGCGATCGCCGGACTGAACGCTTCAAAAGGCCCTCATGTGAGGGCTTTTTCTATTCAGCTGGCGTCCCGTGCGATTTCACGGGGTCGTCCGTGGTCGTCCAGCGCGACATACGTCAAACTGGCCTCGGTGACTTTGACAAATTGCCCTTGTGAGCGGAATTGCTCGGCAAACACTTCCACCAACACGGTGATCGACGTGCGCCCAATGCGCTTGATGCTGCCGTAAAACGACAAAATGTCGCCGACCCGCACGGGTTGTTTGAACACAAACTCATTCACCGCCACTGTGGCCATGCGGCCGCGCACGTAGCGTGCGGGAAGGACGGAGCCCGCCAGGTCGACTTGCGCCATCACCCAGCCGCCAAATATGTCGCCATTGGCGTTGCAGTCCGCGGGCATCGGGATGACTTTCAAAACCAGCTCCTTATCCATCGGCAAGCTGGTGCTGCCTTCGCCGTGTTGCATTCGGTTGTCTGTTGTCATGGCTTTGAGCGTTGATATCGGGTTTATACGAAAATTGCATGAATTAAACCAGAATCGACTACGCATGCACCAACTTGCCCACTCCACAGATGCGCCACCCAACAACGGGCAGCGCCGAGACCACTCTGATTGGCAAGTCCTCAAGCGGCTCTTCCCGTATCTCTGGCAATACCGGTGGCGAGTGCTGGCCGCTTTGCTGTTCATGGTGGGGGCGAAATTGGCAAACGTCGGTGTTCCTGTGCTGCTCAAGCATTTGGTGGACGCCATGAACGTCAAAGTCGGCGATGCGCAAGCGCTCGTGGTGGTGCCAGTAGCGTTGTTGCTCACCTATGGGTTGCTGCGATTCTCGACCACGCTGTTCACTGAGTTGCGTGAACTGGTGTTTGCCAAAGCCACAGAGGGGGCCACCCGCCACATCGCATTGCAAGTCTTTCGCCACCTGCACGACTTATCGCTGCGCTTTCATCTGGACCGCCAAACCGGGGGCATGACGCGCGATATTGAGCGGGGCACGCGCGGCGTGCAGTCCTTGATCTCGTTCTCGCTCTACAGCATCTTTCCAACGCTGATTGAGGTGATCTTGGTGCTTTCAATTTTGGGCACACAGTTTGACCAGGGTTATGTGTGGATCACGCTGTCCGCGCTGGTGGCCTACGGCATTTGGACGGTCAAAATCACAGAATGGCGCACCCGGATTGGTTGCCACGGTGAACTGCACCGCGTCCACGCCTTCCGGGCCGGCATCCCCTGCCGACACTTCGGTGGTAAAAACGGCCCGCTCCATTTTCAGCGGCGCAAGCTCGGCGGCCATCGCCTTGTCCGGGGCCGACAACTTGCGAATTTTGCGCTGCCCCAGATCTTCGTAAAAGCCGGCCTTCGTCTTTGTGATGGGAAAATATACGTCGTTCGTATGGTTGGCTCCGTTTCGAATGGCTAATTTGCAAGCAAGGGC
>JALQVJ010000388.1 GCA_023260355.1 Burkholderiaceae bacterium
CTGGCACAACAGCTGGGATTGGATGAGGTGCTCGCTGACGTGCTGCCCCACGACAAAGCCAAGGCGGTGCAGCAATGGCAATCGCAGTGGGGCAGGGTGGCCTTTGTGGGCGATGGCATCAACGATGCGCCTGCACTGGCACGCGCCGATGTGGGCGTCGCGATTGGCACCGGCACAGATGTCGCGGTTGAGGCCGCCGATGTCGTGTTGATGTCGGGCGATGTGCGCGGTGTGGTCAACGCCATCCGCATGAGCCAAGCGACCTTGCGCAACATCCGCCAAAACTTGTTCTGGGCGTTTGGCTACAACGTGGTGTTGATCCCTGTTGCCGCCGGCGCCTTGTTTCCCGTATGGGGCTGGATGCTGTCGCCCATATTGGCATCAGCGGCCATGGCGTTGTCGAGCGTATTTGTGCTGAGCAACGCGCTGCGCTTGCGCTGGGTGCCTGCACTCAAGCCGGAGGGATCTGCATGAATATTTCTGATGTGGCCAAACGCACGGGCGTGAACGCCAAGACCATTCGCTACTACGAAGAAATCGGCCTGATTCATATTCCACGCGACGCCAATGGATACCGCCGATTTGATGACAAAAACCTCCACAGCCTCGCCTTTTTGGGCCGGGCGAGGGCGCTGGGCTTTTCCATCGAAGAGTGCCGCACGCTCATCAACCTCTACCAAGACCCAGCCCGCGCCAGTGCTGACGTCAAACGCGTGGCCCTGGAACACTTGGCGCAAGTGCAACGCAAGATTGCGGATTTGCAGTCGCTGTACGACACCCTTGCCACCTTGGTCCACCAATGCGCGGGTGACCAAAGGCCCGACTGCCCGATTTTGAAGGACTTGGCCCACGTCGATTCAAGCCAAGCCTGCCATTGATGGCAAACTCTCACCCTGAAAGGAAACCCCCACATGTCCAAGACCCTCACATTTCACATCGAAGGCATGACCTGCGGCCACTGCAAGTCCCATGTCGAGAAAGCACTGGCTGCGACCGACGGTGTGACCCAGTTCACCGTTGACTTGGCAGACAAATCGGCCACAGTCGAAGCGCGTGATGACGTCACAGCCGAGTCCTTGATCGCTGTGGTCGATGATGCGGGCTACACCGCATCCGTCGCGTGATGGGGCGCCTAGGCCCTTGGGCCGTGTTGATTTTTGTGGCCTTGGTGGGCGGGGCCATGGTGCTGTTTCGCCAGGCAGTTGAGATCCCGTCATTGCTCAAGCCCACCGATCGGTCAGTGGTAGAGCTGGGCAAGCAGGTCTATGCCAACAACTGCATGGTTTGCCATGGAGAGCAATTGCAAGGCCAACCCAACTGGCAGCAGCGCGACGCCAACGGGTTGTTGCCCGCACCGCCGCACGACGCCAGTGGTCACACGTGGCATCACCCCTCGGCTTACCTGATTGAGTTCGTCAAGCGTGGCCCAGTTCAAATGGTCGGCAATGGCTACCAGTCAGCAATGGGCGGGTATGCAGGGGTGCTCACGGACGACGAAATCGTCGCAGTGCTGTCCTACATCAAATCCACTTGGTCGGCCCGCATCCAGCGCGCGCACAACCAAATGGACGAGCGCTTTTTCGAGGCCCAACAAAAGGCCCAAGGCGGCTGAGGCCTTCGGGCTTCGCTGGCCTCTCGCAGGGGTCAGGCGTTCGCGGTTGGCCGCGTCTTGTAGAACTGGATGGGCTGCGTTTGTTCCGCAGCTTGCGCTTGCTTGAGCACGCTGTTCTTCATGCGGCCCACCACATGCATTTCGCAAGGCTTGCAGTCAAAGCGCAGCAGCAGCTTTTCTCGGCCATTGACCAGCGTCATCGGTTCAGCGCGCACGGTGCCTTGCACGCCTTGCACGCCTTTGGCCTGCTTGGGGCACAGGCTCAGCGAAAAACGCACGCAATGCTTGGTGATCATCAACGACACGTCGCCCAACTCCTCATGGGCTTCGTAGGCAGACTCGATCACCTTGACACCGTGCTTGGCATAGAAATCAGCCGCGCGTTGGTTCAACACGTTGGCCAAATAGCTCAGCGAATCATCCGGGTAGGGCGTTGGCGGCTCGACTGGCACGCCGCGCACCGGCCGCTGGTAGTGGGCTGCGCGCGCAGCCTCTAGGCGCTCGACGGCTTCGCGGCGCAAAGCCTTGAGTTGCGACGCTGGAATAAATCGGGGCTGCGACCACTCCAGTGCCAAATGCGCCGCTTGAAACAAACTCCCACCCAAACGCTGCAACTCATGGCTGGTGTGCTCCAACGTGCCTTGCGCATCCTTGGGTGGCATGAAATCAACGTCGATCGAAGCCACGCCCTCATGGCCGTGCTCGTCCATGGCGCTCAACGACACGCCAGTGGGGGTGTCGGTCAGCTTCAGCCACACGGGAATCTTGCGCTCAGCAGACTCGCGCTCAAGTGCGCGCACCCAACGCATGTCTCGATTGCGGCTCAGTGCGGTGCCCTTGCGCAGGTCCGTCAACTCGCTCATCGGGTCTTTCGGGTAGATCTTCCAAAGCTGCGCATCGGCAGGCTGCTCTTGGACACACTCCACCCGGTTGGCGGGCACGCCGTGCAACTCGCCCTGCAAATCAAACCACGTGAAGCCATCGCCGTTCGAGAGCGGCGCAGTCACCTCGGCCGTGAAATGGTCCTTGGCGATCTCTGTCACCCAGCCAATCGCATTGCCAGAGTGCTTGGGCGTGTCGAACGCACCGATATCGTCTTGGCGGCCGTTGACAAAATAATCGGTCGAGCCCCGGTTGAATTTTTGATCCGGGTCAGGCACAAAGCTGAAGGTGCACTGGCCATCTGAGGCCCGCGAGAACTGCGGGTTTGCCTCCAAGTACTCGTCCAACAGCACGCGGTAGTGGGCCGTGATGTTCTTGACATAGCCCATGTCCTTGTAGCGCCCCTCGATCTTGAAAGACCGCGCGCCCGCTGCAATCAGGGCAGCCATGTTGTCGGACTGGTTGTTGTCCTTCATCGACAACACGTGCTTTTCGTGGGCCACCACGCGGCCCTGGGCATCCAGCACGTTGTAGGGCAAGCGACACGCTTGCGAACAATCGCCTCGGTTCGCGCTGCGACCGGTGTGTGCGTGGCTGATGAAACACTGTCCGCTGTACGCCACGCACAGCGCGCCGTGGACAAAGAACTCCAGCGCGCAACGCTCAGGGTCCAGCACCTGGTGGATCGCTTGGATTTGGGGCAGGGTCAGTTCGCGCGCCACCACGATCTGCGCAAAACCAGCGTCTTGCCAAAA
>JALQVJ010000324.1 GCA_023260355.1 Burkholderiaceae bacterium
ACGTGTTTCTGCCACATCTCAAGGATCGCGACTATGCACACCGTGTGCTCGCGTTTCATTTCAATCAAGTGTTGATGCGTGCACAACTGAAGCTCGGCCCCGGGGGACAACCCAGGACGTTGTACAGCTTGAGACACTCGAGCATCACGTTTCGATTGCTCTACGGCAGCGGCATTGATCTGCTCACACTGGCCCGAAATGCACGGACCAGCGTTGACATGATCAGCAAACATTACGCCAGCACGGTGACTGCAGAGCAAAACATCGGGCTGTTGCAAAGCCGCCGAGCACATTAGCCTGCGCCAAGACCAAAGCCCGGGACCGGCTCGTGCCGGTCAACTTCGAATACTTCAAGGCGCGCCGGCGGCAGCAGGCTGCGCACTCAGGCCTGCCAATCAGCCGAGCTTGGCTTGAATCATGGCCTCGAGGGTCAGCGTGTCTTTCACAAAAGCACGGATGCCTTCGGACAACTTGTCATGGGCCATGACATCTTCGTTCAGGGCCAATCGGAACGCGGGCTGATCAAAATGCACAGGCTCTTGGGTTGCGGCAGCGTCGGCACGCAAAGCCGGCTCGAGCGGCGCACTCGATTGCGCGAGCTCAGCCAACAACTCAGGGCTGATCGTCAACAAATCGCAGCCCGCCAGTGCGGTGATCTGGCCTACGTTTCGGAAACTTGCGCCCATGACTTCAGTTGTGATGCCCTGGCTTTTGTAGTACTCGTAAATACGCTTGACCGACTTGACGCCGGGGTCGTTCGCGCCCGACATTGCCTGCTCGTCCCAACCTGCACCAGCTTGCTTTTTGGCCCAGTCGTAGATGCGGCCGACAAACGGCGAGATCAGCTGAACCTTGGCATCCGCGCAGGCCACGGCCTGTACAAATGAAAACAGCAGCGTCAAGTTGGTGTGAATGCCTTCCTTTTCAAGTGTTGCTGCAGCCTGGATGCCCTCCCATGTCGCAGCCATCTTGATCAGCACCCGGTCGCGCGAATGGCCATTGCCTTCGTATAGAGCGATCAACTCACGGGCCTTCTTCACCGTACCCGCTTCGTCAAAACTCAAGCGCGCATCGACCTCGGTCGATACCCGCCCTGGCACCAGTCTGAGGATCTCGCAACCCACCCGCACCAGCAATTGATCCATCACGACAGCCACGCCGTGTGCGCCGTGTGCAGCCACCATGTCATCCAACAAGTGCGCGTATTCAGCCTTTTGGACCGCCTTCAAAATCAACGATGGGTTGGTCGTCGCATCTTGTGGCGTGTAGGCCGCGATTTGGTTGAAGTCGCCAGTGTCAGCGACCACTGTGGTCCATTGTTTGAGGGCTTGAAGTTGGTTCATGGTGATAAGTTACGAAAACCTAGACTGATTAGTGAAACAAAGTTACATTTTAAGGCCAACTGAACAACCGACTCAACGCCTATGCTCGATCGCATCAAAGCCTCTATCGATTCACTTGCACCCGCCGAGCAACGCGTAGCCAAGCTGGTGTTGTTAGACCCGCGCAGCTTCGCCAGTTTACCCGTGACCGAGCTTGCGGAACGTGCACATGTAAGCAAACCAACCGTGGTGCGGTTCTGCCGCAGCATGGGCTACGACGGCCTGAGCGACTTCAAGCTGAAGTTGGTCGGAACAGTGAGCGAAGGCGTCCCCTTCATACACCGCAGCGTCGATTTGGACGACAAGGTCAACGATGTGTTGGTCAAGGTGATTGACAACAACGTGGCCGCTTTTCTGAAATACCGCAACGATGCGTCTGTCACAGCCATGCAAAAGGCCTCAGAGGCACTGATCGCGACCTGCAAATCGAAAGGGCGCATCGAGTTTTTTGGCGCGGGGAACTCTGGCATCGTCGCGCAGGACGCGCAGCACAAATTCTTCAGGCTGGGGGTCTCAACGGTGAGCTACAG
>JALQVJ010000326.1 GCA_023260355.1 Burkholderiaceae bacterium
CGTCAGGGGATGGAAGACGCAGTCAAAGAAATTGAGGCGTCGACGGCGGAAGCCACTCAAGACTTCGAGTCTGCTTGGGAAGACGCAACGCAGGCATTCAAGACCCCGCCAGAAGGGGTGTCTGCCAGCGATTACAGCTACCTCTCACGCGACCCGTCGCGCGCATCTGCCCCGAGGAAGAATTTTCGACTCAAGCGCAGTGCGGTTCCCCACTGGTACAAGGCTCAAACGGCACAACGCCGTCACATCCAATCGGGCGCTGCGCGTGTCGCGCGCTTTCGCCCCAAGTCCAGGTAAACCATGAGCACGCCTTCAGACAAGACAGACGAATTGGCTGGCACAGAGCAGAGTTTTGTGGCGCACCTCATGGAGTTGCGCGACCGCGTTGTGCGGGCTTTCGCTGGGCTGGTGCTGGCCATGATTATTCTCGCAGTCTGGCCTGGCCCCGCAGCCTTGATTGATTGGATCGCTGTGCCAATCCGTGCGCACATGCCGGCCGACGCGCGGCTGATCGCTGTGGGCGTGTTTTCGCCATTCTTTGTGCCCATCAAAGTGTTGATGCTCACTGCGTTCCTGGCCACTTTGCCCTGGATCATGTACCAAGCGTGGGCCTTTGTCGCCCCCGGTTTATATAGCCATGAGCGCCGTTTTGCGGTCCCATTGATCTTGTTAGGCAGCGCGTTGGCGTATGTCGGCATTGCATTCGTGCAGCTGCTGGTGCTGGACAAAATGTTCGGTTTCATCCAAGCGTTTGCGCCCCCGAGTGTGGCGGCAACGCCTGACATCGCCTCATATGTCGAGGCGATTTTGTCGTTGTACCTCGCGTTTGGCTTGGCTTTCCAAGTGCCAATCGTTGTGATGTTGTTGGTGCGTTTCAATTTGGTACCCCTTGAGAAATTGAAGGCGTTTCGTGGGTACTTCGTGGTGTTGGCATTTGTTGTCGCGGCTTTGGTGACGCCTCCTGACGTCATCTCGCAGCTTTCACTGGCCATTCCCATGATCTTTCTTTATGAGGTTGGCATGTGGCTGGCCAAATGGTTTGCCAAGGCCTCGCGCGCGCCTGAAGAATCAACCGAATCAGAGCCGCAAGACTGAGGGCTCGTTAGCGTCCGAGGCGCGCGTTCGCTTTTGGCCTTTGCGCGATCTTCACCGGCAATTGCAATTTGGATTTTTGGCGCCAAACCTGTGCAGTGAGAACCTGGCCCGGACGGGCCTGTGCAACCTGTGTGAGCATCTCCGGCACGGAGCGAATGGGTTGGTCGCCCAGTGCCGAGATGATGTCGCCGGGGCGAATGCCCGCAGATGCAGCAGGTCCCGGTTGCATCACCGCCGCCACAACGATGCCATGCTTTGCGTCACTGCCTAGGGCTTGCGCCAGCTCTGGTGTCAATGACTGGGGCTCAATGCCAAGCCAGCCGCGCACAACAAAACCGCGCTCAACGATTTCCTTGCTGACCTGCGACGCTAGCGATGTTGGAATCGCGAAACCGATCCCCATCGACCCCCCAGACTGGGAGTAGATCGCTGTGTTGATGCCGACGAGTTGGCCTTGGGTGTTGACCAATGCGCCGCCTGAATTTCCTGGGTTGATCGCTGCGTCCGTTTGGATGAAATTTTCAAAGGTGTTGATACCCAACTCGGTGCGACCCAACGCGCTCACGCAGCGCCTAACAGGGCGCGGGCAGGACGATGCCGAGACGATTGCGCGCCGAATGCGGCAAGCCGTCGCCGAAATATCGCATGTGAAG
>JALQVJ010000417.1 GCA_023260355.1 Burkholderiaceae bacterium
CCCAGCGGTTCTCGCCTTCAATCGGTTCAGCGCTCAAATTGAACGCATGTCCAGCCACATGGATACGTTCATGGACGAGTTCTCGAACATCCTGCAGCGCAACCTCAACGCCCAAGGCGGCGCCTGAGTACGCCCAAGGGGACCGCCATGCCGCAACTCAGCTCAGGGCGAAAGAAACGCCGCACCATGAACGAAATCAACATGGTGCCCTTCATCGATGTGATGCTCGTGCTGCTGATCATTTTCATGGTCACGGCGCCTTTGATCACGCCCAGCGTCATCCAATTGCCCACGATGGGCCAAGCACCACGACAACCCGATCAAGTGATCCAAATCATCGTGGATGCCAACGCCCAACTTGAGGTGCGAGAAGGCAAGACCAAAGTCTCCACCACGCTCAACCAAGTGGCGGCTCAAGTGATCGCGATGCAGGACCGCATTCGCGAAACCCAAGTGGGCAACCCCAGCACAGCCGTCGTCATCAGCGCGGACAAGTCTGTGGCCTACGAACAGGTCGTCAACGTGATGGACGCCCTTCAACAAGCAGGGATTTCGCGCGTTGGTCTGTCCGTGACCACTCGCCGTTAACCACAGATATGCCCGACGCATTGAGCGCTCCGAACAGTCGAGTGATTGCTTCGGCAGCCACGGACAACCAAATCCAGTGGTCCAAAGCGGTCTTCGGTGCGATCCTTGCGCACGTGGCGCTTGTCGTCGCGCTCACGGTCAGTATTGATTGGCGACAAACCGAGCAAACTGTGGTGTTCGAGGCTGAGTTGATCTCTGGAGTAATCGAAGAAGCAGCCCCAAAACCCGTGCCTGCGCCGCCGGTGCCAGAGCCTGTGGCCCAACCTGCACCACCTCCACCCCCTCCCCCACCGCCGGCGCCTGAGCCCGAAAAGGCTGCACCGCCGGCGCCCAGTGCCGCCGACATCGCTTTGGCGGAAAAGAAAAAGGCGGAGGAACAAGAGGCCAAGGAAAAGGCCGCCCGCGAGCGCGCCGAGCGTGAGCGAGCAGCTCAAGAAGCGGCAGCCAAGGCAAAGGCCGAGAAAGAGAAGGCCGCCAGAGAAAAAGCCGCCAAAGAAAAGGCTGCCAAGGAAAAAGCAGCACGCGAAAAAGCAGCGAGCGACAAGGCCGCAAGAGAAAAAGCGGCAAAAGAAAAATTCGAACGCGAGAAGGCAGCGCGTGAAAAAGCAGCCAAGGAAAGAGCGGCTCTTGAAAAGGCCGCGCATGAAAAAGCAGCCAGAGAAAAGGCTGAGGCTGAGCGGCAGCAAGCCATCCTCCAGCAAATAAGGGAAGAGCAGCTGGCGCGCACGCGAGACTTGGTTGGACAAGGGAGCAACCCAGCCTCCAAAGGCACGGCCACCGTTTCCAAAGGGCCATCTGCCAGCTACGGGGCCAAAGTTGATGCCTTCGTGCGACCCAACATCGTTTTTGCGGGCACCATCTCAGGCAACCCTCCAGCTATGGTGGAAGTGACCAGTGCCCCCAACGGTGAAATTTTGGGTCGCAAGCTCATCACCTCCAGTGGCAACCCGTCTTGGGACGAAGCGGTGTTGCGCGGTTTGGACCGCACAGGCAGGCTTCCCAAAGACGAGGACGGCTCGGTGCCCAGTCCTCTGCGCATCAACTTCTACCCAAAAAAGTAGCGCCAACCCAAAGCTGCGATCGGTTTGTAGCCCTCGCTGCAGGCGTGCGCAGTTGTCCGGCGTGGTGAATCCGCACGGCGACGTCTTTTCCCCGCCACCTTTGCAAAGGGGACAAACCAGACTCCAAAAAATTGGCTATGCTTGCCACCTATCTGTGCCTTGGGATCTCCCCCATTTGCTTCGATCCATCTCAGCCTTTCCACCATGAAAAATCGCCAGTGCCTTTTGGGTTTTCTCGCTCTGATGTTGACTGCCCACGCGTGGGCACAAGCTGCCAAGCCCCCTGAGGGCGCACCTGCGGGTGGTGGCAAGCCCAGTGCCACAGCTGCAACTGCAGCTGCGGGCAAAGGCCAAACCGGAACCGGCGGTCCAGCTGGAAAAAAAGCCTTTCCCCCCTCTGCTGTCAC
>JALQVJ010000011.1 GCA_023260355.1 Burkholderiaceae bacterium
ACACCCGGCTGCATGCAGGCAGCGCCCAGGTGGGGTTTCGCTTCAACTCCTTCATCGCCATTGGTGTCGTCAGCACAGCCATGGGAGACGCGGGGATGTTGCTGCTTGGGGTTTTGATTGGGGTCTGTGTGCCTATCTTCAACATGGCAGCGGTGTACCCCATGGCGCGCCATGGCGATCTTCATTTGCTGACCCAACTCCGACGCAACCCCTTGGTCTGGGCAACGACCAGCGGTTTGCTGTTCAACCTGCTGGGGTTTGAAATTCCGCAGTGGCTGTTGCCCACTCTGGACCGGATTGGGCAAGCGGGATTGGTCTTGGGCTTGATGGCAGCCGGAGCGGGGATGAAACTCATGGACTTGCGCCACTCCAAGGCTTTGGCGGTTTCCGTGCTGAGCATGCGCCACCTCATCGCCCCGCTGGTCGCCACAGCCATCGCATGGGCTTTGCGCCTGCCGACATTGGAAGCGAGTGTGTTGATCACATTCGCCGCTGTACCCACCGCGTCGAGCTGCTATGTGCTTGCCGCGTCGATGGGCTACAACGGTGGCCTCGTTGCCGCCATGGTCACGCTGTCGACGCTGGCGGCGATGTTCAGCTTGCCATGGGCTCTGGGGGTGCTGCTGCCCTGGCTAGGTTGATGGGGTTACTGCGCCAGTAAAACGTCGATTCGGCGCTGGACGCGCTCGGCGTCCTGGGTTCGGCCTGCCACCTGAAACATCTCTTTTTGAATCTGCAACCAGTGGCCGACTGCCCGAGTCCAGCCCTGCTGCGAGGCCGTGTCCACCGCGACACTCACTGCCTCAAGGCTGATGCGCTGCGCGCGCCACATCACACCGGCAGCGACCAAACGAGACCAAGCGTCCGGGATCTCCTCCAGCGCCTTGGCCGCCTCAGTTGGCAGGGCCTTGGCAGCCGCTCGTTGTTGGGCTGGGAGGCGAGCCAACGCCTCATCACTCAAAGGCGCTGCCGCCAAATACTCGGCGTAGGCGCGTGTATCGGGGGCCACATCCAACAACTCGCTGGCGCGCGCACATGTGGGCACCTGGGCTGCAGCGACCTGGGCGGCACATCGCATCAACTGCACTCTGGCCAGGCCGTCCACCGACGCTGTCCTGCGCACCTCTCGTTCGGCGCGCGACATCGCGCTTTCAGCCACGCGGTCATTGCCGCTCAGGTAGGCATCGACCCCTTGGCGCGTTGAGGCGGCGACCGCCACCTGCCAGTCGGGCGGGGGGACAGAGCCGCAGGCCACCAGCGCTGCGGCACTCAAGATTGCGAGTGGGCTCTTGAAACTCATGGCAGTTTGATCTCCACGTCTCGGCTCAAAGGCCACTTGCGGTTCACCTCGTTGATCAAGGCGTCAACTTGGCGCAAGGACGCCTCTAATTCGGCACGCAAGCCCACCAAGTCAACTGTGGCGGCCTCAGTATTGGCCGCGATGCCTTGCGCGTGCGTCAGGATGGCTTCAATTTTCCGCATGCTTTGGCTCAAGCCCGACAAGACCCCGGTGAGTTGCTCCACACTGCGACGGACCTCGGGCACCATGCCGGCCTCGCCAAAAAACTGCTGATCAGCATGGGACACCATATCGCGCGACGAGGCAATCAAACCATCCAAGGTCTTCACCAACTGGGCTGACTGCGTCAACGTTTGGGCCAGCTTTTGGGCATCTGCGTCGTTGCCCATGAGCAGACCCAGTGCGCCATGCGCGCCATTCAAACGATCGGTGCTTTCCTGCAAGTTATTGAGCGTCTTGGCAAGCGCAGACTCTGAATTGGTCATATCCGCGAGATGTTCGAGCAATTCCTTGGCCGCCAAGGTGATTTGCGGAATCTGCGCAGACACATCGCCGTAAAGCACAGGCCGCTGCGCCCCATCAGCAAGCAATGGTCCCTCCAGTAGACCGGTGTATGCCTTGAGTTTGGGGCTGCCGATCAGCCCCTTCTCCAGCGTGAACACACTGGTCTCTCTCAGCCATTTGCCCTGCTTTTGAGGCACCTCGACCACCAGGCGAGCGCGGCCGTCTTCGTGCAAGGCAACACGGGTGACCCGCCCAATCGCAAAGCCCGCGAACGTCATGTCCATGCCCACAGCCACGCCCTCTGCGTCGTCGGCGATCAACACCAGCGTTTGTGACTTTTCAAAAACGCCACGCGCGTACATCACATAGCCTGCTGCGCCGATCAAGACCATCGCCAGCAGCAGCAAAATCGCGGCTGCCTTTAGCTCTAAGGCCTTGGGCAAGCCGTCGTCAGACAGGGAAAAAGGCTGAGGAGTTTCCATCAATGGACCACCGAAAATTCATGTGTAGCTGCCCGCCAAGGACAGGGCTTCGATCAATAACAAGGCAGAAAACAGGCGGGCAAATGCCCGCAGCTCTGCGACTTTCAATTGTTGCGAGGGATTGATGACCGCAGCGCCAAGCGGCACGACCGACACCGCCAACGCAAACAGCAGCGTCTTCACCACCAAGATCACCACAACATCCGGTGAGAACACCTCGCCCACCATCTCCGTGAAAGCGCCCAGCCCCCACGGCGAAAGGCCGTAGACCGTGACATAAGAAATCACCATCGCCACGCAAGCACTCAAAATCGCAAGCGCGAATACCGCAACCACGCCAGCAACCGCGCGCGGCAACAACGGCCAGAGCAATGGGCCCTGGTGTTGTTGCGCCAGGCGCGCCGCAGTCTGCGATCCGGGCATCGTCACCCGCAGGGCAACAAAGAGCGCGGCGACGAGTGGAATCAGCTCCAACACCAAGGTGCGCGTCAGCACCTCCAGCGCATAGCCAGACAACCCGTAACTGAGGGCACTGGTCCAAACGATGCGAACAATGACCAAGCTCATCAGCGCGGACAACGCCAAGAACCACGGCAAGATAGGGGCGGTAGACAAATAGATGTGCGACAAAATATGGCGCTTGCGGCGGCCTTGGTAGGTCGACGGGGATAGGGCCAGCACCACCATTTGTGCCCCCCAAAAAACCACCTGCGCTGTTTGCGAAAGCCACAGCCAAATGGCCGACGCGGTGGTCGACAACATGCGCAGCCCAGTGGAGATCCAAGTCATGCCGGCATCATATCCCTGAGGCACACCACACGAAGGCATTTGATGCTCGGCGCCGCAGAAAATGCAGGCTTACAACAGACCCTTGGATGGACTCAGCTCAAAGGGCTAGGTCCTCAAT
>JALQVJ010000121.1 GCA_023260355.1 Burkholderiaceae bacterium
GTTGTTCTCTTCGACATCGCAGAAGGCACCCCGCAGGGCAAAGCCCTCGACATCGCTGAATCCGGCCCGTCGGAAGGCTTTGACGGCACTTTCAAAGGCTCGAACGACTACGCTGACATCGCTGGCGCAGACGTTGTTATCGTGACTGCTGGTGTTCCCCGCAAACCGGGCATGTCCCGTGACGACCTGCTGGGCATCAACCTCAAAGTTATGAAATCGGTTGGCGAAGGCATCAAAGCTCACGCACCGGACGCTTTCGTGATTTGCATCACCAACCCGCTCGACGCGATGGTTTGGGCTCTGCAGCAATTCTCGGGCCTGCCCACCAAGAAAGTCGTCGGCATGGCTGGCGTTCTTGACTCGGCTCGTTTCAGCCACTTCCTCGCGACCGAATTCAACGTCTCCATGAAAGACGTTACTGCATTCGTTCTCGGCGGCCACGGCGACACCATGGTTCCTTCGGTTCGTTACTCGACCGTTGGCGGCATCCCGCTCCCGGATCTGGTAGAAATGGGCTGGACCACTCAGGACAAACTGGACGCGATCGTTCAGCGCACCCGTGACGGCGGCGCAGAGATCGTTGGCCTGCTGAAAACTGGCTCCGCGTTCTACGCACCGGCTACTTCGGCAATCGAAATGGCTGAAGCTTACCTCAAAGACCAGAAGCGCGTTCTGCCTTGCGCAGCATACTGTGACGGCGAAATCGGCGTTAAAGGTATGTACGTTGGCGTTCCGACCGTAATCGGCGGCAACGGCATCGAGCGCGTCATCGACATCAAGCTCAACAAAGAAGAGCAAGAGATGTTCGACAAGTCGGTTGATGCGGTCAAAGGTCTGATCGAAGCATGTAAAGCAATCGACCCGTCGCTGTCCTAATCGACACGACATTTGAATTGCAAAGGGCGGTCTTCGGGCCGCCCTTTTTCTATTTGCGACTCTTCACAGTCGAATCCGCCTTTACACGCATGGCGAATGCCGCAACGCAACATTTGTGATCACACCTTTAAAACCTGTGATCACAAATGTCGGATTTTACCGCTCACACTAAAAATAAACGTTCTTTGCACCGTCATCATGTGCTTAGACGGTACAAACCGAAGCACAGCGAGGGACACTCGATGAACATTCATGAATACCAAGCCAAGGCGCTTCTGCGCAGCTACGGCGCTCCCGTCTCCGACGGTCGCCCCGTTCTGAAAGCAGAAGATGCGAAAACTGCAGCTGGCGAACTCGACGGCCCGCTCTGGGTTGTTAAGTCGCAAATCCACGCAGGTGGCCGCGGCAAAGGCAAATTCGTAGAGCCTGAAGCCGGTGAAAAGGGTGGCGTTCGCCTCGCTTTCTCCGTCGAAGAAGCTGCCGAAATGGCAAAACAGATGCTGGGCAAGACCCTCGTCACCCACCAGACCGGTCCGGCTGGCAAACAGGTGAACCGCATCTACATCGAAGACGGTTCCGACATTGAGCGCGAACTGTACCTCGCTCTGCTGATCGACCGTCAGACCTCGCGCGTTTCGTTCGTTTGCTCGACCGAAGGCGGCATGGACATCGAAGAGGTTGCTGCGTCGACCCCTGAGAAGATCCTCTCGTTCTCTGTTGATCCGGCAACTGGCTACCAGCCATACCACGGCCGTCGCATCGCATTCGCTCTGGGCCTCTCGGGCACTCAGGTCAAAGAATGCGTAAAACTGATGGGCATCCTCTACAAAGCTTTCATCGAGAAAGACATGGAGATGCTGGAAATCAACCCGCTCATCGTTCTCGAAGGTTCGGGCAGCCTGAAACTGCTGGACGCAAAAGTTGGCTTCGACGGCAACGCGATCTACCGCCAGCCTGACATCGCTGAACTGCGCGACACCACCGAAGAAGACCCGAAAGAGCTGGAAGCGTCGAAATTCGACCTGAACTACATCGCTCTCGACGGTGAAATCGGCTGCATGGTGAACGGTGCTGGTCTCGCTATGGCGACCATGGACATCATCAAACTCTACGGCGCAGAGCCTGCTAACTTCCTCGACGTAGGTGGCGGCGCGACCAAAGAGAAAGTGACCGAAGCATTCAAAATCATCACCTCTGACCCGAACGTCAAAGGCATCCTCGTCAACATCTTCGGCGGCATCATGCGCTGCGACGTGATCGCAGAAGGCGTTATCGCTGCTGTTAAAGAAGTTGGTCTGAAGGTTCCGCTGGTTGTTCGTCTCGAAGGCACCAACGTCGAAAAAGGCCCAATCCGCATCGCCACCGTGCGCGGTCTGGGTTATTGCCTCGAAAAAATCCCCGGTTGACCGTGCCGGGCTTGCACATCCACACCCTGGCCAGCGTGCCTACTGAGCCATGAAGTCCAAGGGCTGGAGCGTCAAGTTTTTCAAACGCGAACAACGTTCGCTGTTCGGGGAAATCCTCGACTGGATGCTGACCCCCTTGCTGCTCTTGTGGCCCATCAGCCTGGCACTGACCTGGCTGGTGGCGCAAGGCCTGGCCAACAAGCCGTTTGACCGCGCCATGGTCTACAACGTGCAGGCCCTGGCCCAACAGGTCAAGCTGGGCCCCGACAAGCGCGTGCAATTCAACCTGCCCCAACCGGCCAGCGAATTGCTGCGTGCCGATGAAACCGATCTGGTCTATTACCAGGTGCGTGGGGCCAACAACGAGCACCTGAGCGGAGACCGCGATGTGCCCCTGCCCCCTGCCGATGAAGACAAAGGCAGCAGCTATGAGGTGCACATCCGTGACGACGAAATGCGCGGTCTGGAAGTGCGCGTGGCCTACACCTGGATCCGCCTGGACGCCGACGGCAAGCGACCCGCCTTGGTGCAGGTGGCCGAGACGCGCGAGAAACGCTCCGTGCTGGCGGCCGAGATCATCAAGGGCGTGATGCTGCCCCAATTCGCTTTGTTGCCTTTGGCGGTGCTCCTGGTTTGGCTGGCCCTGGTGCGCGGCATCAAGCCATTGTCTGAACTGGAAGAGCGCATCCGTGCTCGCAAACCCGACGACTTGAGCCCGCTGGATGACCATGCCGTGCCGCTGGAGGTCGCCCCCTTGGTGGCCTCAATCAACGACTTGCTGACACGGCTCAAAGAATCCATCGCGACCCAAAAACGCTTTTTAGCCGACGCGGCCCACCAGCTCAAAACGCCGTTGGCCGGTTTGCGCATGCAGGCTGACTTGGCGCAACGCGCCGACTCCAGTGCCGACGAGTTGAAGCAGTCGCTCAAGCTCATTGGCCGCGCCAGCATTCGCGCCACGCACACGGTGAACCAGCTGCTGTCCTTGGCACGAGCGGAGAGCGGCAGCACCAACATTGCGCGCGCGCCGTGCGACATGGTGGCCTTGGTCAGTGATGTGATTCAAGACTCCCTGCCACGCGCCATGGACAAGCACATCGATCTCGGCTACGAAGGCGTGGAGGCAGGCAGCAACGGTCTGCGCATCAACGGCAATGCCACCTTGCTCAAAGAGATGGTGCGCAACTTGGTCGACAACGCGATCAACTACACGCCCTCGAACGCCGAACAGCCCGGCGTGGTGACCCTGCGTCTGCTGATGGACCGTTTGGGCAAGGTGGTGGTGTTGCAGGTGGAGGATTCAGGCCCTGGCATTCCCGAGTCAGAGCGCGACTTGGTGTTTCAACCTTTCTACCGCGCCCTGGGCACGGAGGCCGATGGCTCAGGCCTGGGCTTGCCCATCGTGATGGAAATCGCGCATCTGCACGCAGCCACCGTAACGCTGGAAGACGCCAACCCTGGCAAGGTCGCACCAGGTGCGCGTTTCACTGTGCGTTTCTCAAACGCCCAAACGTGATGCCAGACACCCGGCGTGAACCGCCGGGCGCAGCACTGTTAGCAGCTCAAGCAGGCTTGAACAAATTGAGCTGCAAGCGTTCGCGCTCAATCACACGTTGCACCGGTGGATGGGCCGCCACTTTTTGCACAAACGCCCACAGCGTGGGGTAGTCTTCAGGGTTGATGCCCGCAATCGTGCCCCAGCGTGTGAGGGTCAAGGTGTAAGCATCCAAGGGCCCGAAATGTTCCCCCGCCAGCCATGCATGGCCTTGCTGCTGCGCTTGGTCGACCAAGGCTTGCAATTCCGTCAGCAAGCCACGGTAGGTGTGCACCGCATGGGCTTTGATGTCGGCCTGCACCTCGGCTGAGTTGCTGTACTTGTTGGGCATGAACACATGGGTGAACGTGGTGTGCACAGTGTTGTTCATCCACATCAAAGTTTCCAGCACCTTGGCGCGGGCCACCCCTGCAGCAGGCAAAAAGTTGGCTTGCGGAAACTTCTCTG
>JALQVJ010000179.1 GCA_023260355.1 Burkholderiaceae bacterium
CTGACAACCACAAGGTTGCCCCGCCCGACCGCGAAGACATGAAATCCAACATGGAAGAGTTGATTCACCATTTCAAACTCTTCACGGAAGGTTTCCGAGTGCCGGAAGGGGAGGCCTACGCCGGCGTCGAGCACCCCAAAGGCGAGTTTGGCATTTACATGGTGAGCGATGGCGCCAACAAGCCATACCGCCTGAAGATTCGTGCGCCTGGTTTTGCGCACTTGTCTGGTTTTGACGAAGTGACTCGTGGCCACATGCTGGCCGATGCGGTGGCCATTATCGGCACCATGGACATTGTGTTTGGAGAGATTGATCGATGATCTCTGAAGATATTCGCACGCGATTCGATCGCGAAGTCGCCAAGTACCCCGCAGATCGCAAGCAATCTGCGGTGATGGCTTGTTTGAGCATCTTGCAAGACGTCGAGGGCTGGGTCAGTCCTGAAGCAGAGCGTGCCGTTGCCGAGTACTTGGGCATGGCGCCCATGGCAGTGCACGAAGTCACGACGTTTTACAACATGTACAACCAGCAGCCCGTTGGCAAGTTCAAGCTCAACGTGTGCACCAACTTGCCTTGCCAATTGCGCGGTGGTTACAAGGCCCTCGAACACTTGCAAGCCGAACTTGGCATCCGAGCCGGACAAACCACGGCCGACGGTATGTTCACGTTGCAAGAGTGTGAGTGCCTGGGCGCCTGCGCGGACGCCCCCGTGATGCTCGTCAACGATCGCAAGATGTTGTCTTACATGTCGAACGAGCGGCTCGATGGTTTGGTTCAAGACCTTCGCGCAGTGGCGCAAGGAGAGCAGTCATGAACCTCGACGCGATCCTGAGTAAGTACCAAACCACGGGCGATGACACGTGTTTTCACGGCCGCCATATCAACGCCAAGATCTACGCCGACCTCAACGGCAAGAACTGGAGCCTGAAAGACTACGAAGCGCGAGGTGGTTACCAAGCGCTGCGCAAGATTTTGGGCAAAGGCGATGGTGCCGGAATGACGCCTGATGAGGTCATTGCCACTGTCAAAGAGAGCGGTTTGCGTGGCCGTGGCGGCGCGGGCTTTCCGACCGGGTTGAAGTGGAGCTTCATGCCCCGCCAGTTCCCAGGTCAAAAGCACTTGGTTTGCAACTCAGATGAGGGCGAGCCGGGCACCTGCAAAGACCGCGACATCCTGATGTACAACCCGCATATCGTCATTGAAGGTATGGCCATTGCGGCCTACGCGATGGGTACATCGGTGGGCTACAACTACATCCACGGAGAAATCTTCGAAGTCTATGAACGGTTCGAAGCCGCACTGCAAGAGGCGCGCGACGCGGGCTTCTTGGGCGCGAACATTTTGGGCTCTGGCTTTGACTTCCAACTGCATGCGTTCCACGGATTCGGCGCCTACATTTGTGGCGAAGAAACCGCCTTGCTGGAGTCCTTGGAGGGCAAAAAAGGACAGCCCCGATTCAAGCCACCTTTTCCCGCCAGCTATGGCTTGTACGGCAAGCCCACAACGATCAACAACACCGAGACGTTCGCCGCGGTGCCTTGGATCATTCGCCATGGCGGTGAGGCTTACTTGAACTTGGGCAAGCCCAACAACGGTGGCACCAAGATCTTTTCGATGGTGGGCGACGTCGAGCGCCCAGGCAATTACGAAGTACCGATGGGCACGCCGTTTTCTGAGTTGCTGGCGTTGGCAGGCGGTGTCAAAGGCGGCAAGAAGCTCAAAGCGGTCATTCCCGGTGGATCGTCCGCCCCCGTCTTGCCCGCGGACATCATGATGGGCATCACGATGGATTACGACGCCATCGCCAAGGCCGGATCGATGTTGGGTTCCGGCGCTGTGATCGTCATGGATGAGACCCGTTGTATGGTCGAGAGTTTGTTGCGCTTGTCGTACTTCTACATGCACGAAAGTTGTGGCCAGTGCACGCCATGCCGCGAGGGCACAGGCTGGCTGTGGCGCGTTGTCCAACGCATCGAACATGGTCAAGGTCGCCCAGGGGATCTCGAGTTGTTGGATTCGGTAGGTGAGAACATCCAAGGGCGCACCATTTGCGCATTGGGTGACGCCGCCGCCATGCCCGTTCGCGCCATGATCAAGCACTTCCGCCCTGAATTTGAATACCACATTGAGCACAAGACCTGCCTGGTCGGTGCCCACGCATAAGAGTCGAGAGCATCTATGTCTAATGTAGAAATCGAACTCGACGGGAAGAAAGTCGAAGTCCCACAAGGCAGCATGGTCATGCATGCGGCTGAAAAGGCTGGCGTTTATATCCCGCATTTCTGTTACCACAAGAAGCTGTCGATCGCCGCCAACTGCCGCATGTGCTTGGTCGATGTCGAGAAGGCACCCAAGCCGATGCCAGCCTGCGCCACACCAGTGACGCAGGACATGGTTGTGCGCACCAAGAGTGACAAGGCCATCAAGGCGCAGCAGTCCGTCATGGA
>JALQVJ010000310.1 GCA_023260355.1 Burkholderiaceae bacterium
CGATGGCAGGTTTCGTCCAACGCATTTTCAAACGTGCGGTTGACGAGGCAGTACACGTTTTGGATCGAGGCCACGCGCGGCAAGCCATGTTCTTCGGCCAAGCGAACGAACTCATGCACGCCATAAGGGGTTTCGTTGGACAAGCCGATGGCCCGCACTTTGCCCGCTTCGACCAGGCTGGCCAGGGTTTCCAATTGCTCGCGGATAGGCGTTTGCGTGCTCTCCTTCTTGGGGTCGTAGGTCATGTTGCCAAATGCGGGCACATGGCGTTCGGGCCAATGGATTTGATAGAGATCGATCACATCGGTTTGCAAACGCTTCAGGCTGCCCTCGACCGACGCCACGATATCTGCGCTGGTCATGCCCTTGCCATCTCTCACCCAGGGCATGCCGCGCGAAGGGCCAGCGACCTTGGTGGCGAGCGTGATCTTGTCCCGCGCCCCCGGGCGCGAAGCCAGCCATCGACCAATGATGGCCTCCGTGGCGCCGAACGTTTCGGCTTTGGTGGGAACGGCATAAATCTCTGCGGTGTCGATGAAGGTGACGCCTCGCTCCAAGGCGCGATCCAAGATGCGATGTGCCAAAGCTTCGTCGACTTGTTCGCCAAAGGTCATGGTGCCCAGGCAAATGGGCGTGACGGATAAATCGCTCTCACCAAGGCGGGTGGTGCTCCAATTGGCTGACATGGCAAATCCTTGTGTTCTGGGTATTCAAAAAGCAAACGCCCGCGAAAGCGGGCGCTCGCAGACGGGTGTGGGTATTTATACCAAGACGTCAGACTTCACGTCGTCGATCTGGGTTCGACCGCAAAAGGCCATGGTCAAGTCCAGCTCGCGGTGGATGATCTGCAATGCTTTCGTGACACCGGCTTCGCCCATTGCGCCCAAGCCGTACAGAAACGCACGACCAATGTAGGTGCCTTGTGCGCCGAGTGCGCGCGCCTTCAAGACGTCTTGGCCACTGCGCACGCCGCCGTCCATGTGCACTTCAATTTTTTGCCCGACCGCGTCAACGATGCGGGGCAAAACGGCGATGCTCGACTCGGCACCATCCAACTGGCGGCCACCGTGGTTCGACACAATCAAGGCATCGGCACCAGCGTCCACACAGAGCTGTGCGTCGCGCTCGTCCATGATGCCTTTGATGATCAGCTTGCCGCCCCAGCGCTTTTTGATCCATTCGATGTCGTTCCAATTGAGCGCCGGGTCAAATTGTGAGGCGGTCCAGGAGGCCAGATCGCCCATGTTATCGACGCCCTTGACGTGGCCGACGATGTTGCCGAACTGTCGGCGTGGCGTGCCCGCCATGCCGAGGCACCAGCGGGGCTTGGTCATCAGGTTGATGATGTTGGCGAGGGTGGGCTTGGGTGGTGCTGACAAACCATTTTTCAGGTCTTTGTGGCGTTGTCCCAAAATTTGCAAATCCAGGGTCAACACCAGTGCTGAACAGTTGGCTGCCTTGGCGCGATCAATCAGGCGATTGATGAAGTCGCGGTCCTTCATGACGTAAAGCTGAAACCAAAAAGGATGGCCACCGGTCGCCTGAGACACGTCTTCAATCGAGCAAATGCTCATTGTCGACAGGGTGAACGGCACGCCAAACGCCTTGGCAGCCCGGGCCGCCAACATTTCCCCGTCGGCGTGTTGCATGCCGGTCAACCCCGTGGGAGCAATCGCCACGGGCATCGCGACGGGTTGCCCAATCATGGTGGTGGCTGTGCTGCGATTCTCGAGATTGACGGCTACGCGCTGGCGCAGCTTGATCTTTTGAAAGTCACTTTCGTTGGCGCGATAAGTCGACTCTGTCCAACTGCCCGAGTCGGCGTAGTCGTAGAACATCCGGGGCACGCGTCGCTGGGCGAGCACGCGCAAGTCCTCAATGTTGGTGATGACGCTCATGTGCTGTGTCTCCATGTGTGTGGCTGTGATGGCCAAAAAGGCTTTTCGAGTCCAAGACTGACTTAGCCGTGGGGACATATTAGCCCGAGCGCAACCGACGCGCGTGTGAAAGCGTGACAGAGGTGTTTGAAAATATTTACACGGCTGACCGAGGCAGAGCCGTCACATGGCCAATGCCCGAGGGCGCTCCGGGTCGGGTTGGCCACGGCTGCGACGCAGTGGGTCCGCTGCGCCCACCTTGAGATACAAAAATGGGAACTTAGTCTGTGCAGGTGACGCTGCCGCAGCCACTCATGACGACGTTTTTCAATTTGCTGGGGTCCGCAACAGTCTCGGTGACGCTGTCAAAACCGATCTCAGCCAAATGCAGGGCCAAGCCCCGATCCATGCTGTTGGCGTGCCCCGGGAACCATTCGGCCATGGCGTCCATCATCCTGCTGATGATTTCAGTGTCGCCTTTGACATAGTGCTCATCGACCGCCCGCATCGTTTCAAGGATGGTCTCATGGTGTGAGGCGTGGCAATTGTCTGCCGTGAAACCGGTGGCCAACATCCAGCGCTCTTCTTGCGCAAAGTGCTCGACGGTGTGTTGATAGAACGCCCGGTACGGCTCAAGCTGTTGGTCCTGTGGCAAGGCCTTGATGGCGTTGAGCATGTCCACGAACTCTGCGTGTGTCTCGTCCATGCGTGCATCGCCCGTGACCAAATCACCCGACCATTGCAGGTCAATGCTGGGCTGTGATGTGGGTGCAGAGGTGGTTTCCATGGCAATACTCTCGTCTTTTTGGGTGCAATACGCGGCACACGCAGAGGTCAAAACAGGGGCCTCGATGCCTGCCCGCTGGCGCAAAAAAAGTGTCAAATAAGGGTATGAATGATACGCCCCCCGACATGCCCCCTCTCAGTTCAACGGTATCTGAGTGCCTCGCTCGGTTGGAGTCACTTGAGGTGAAGGCCGCGTTTGGTGACGACGCGCTCGATCAGCTCAGCACCGAGGTTTATCGCCAACAGGCCGTCATTGAGCGGCTGCTGCAAGAGGTTCGGGACCTGCGCCGGCAACTCGACGCCACCCGAGTGGCGGGTGAGGGGGGCTCTGTTAGGGATGAATTGCCGCCGCACTATTGAGGCGCATGGCGGCACGCTTGGGCCAGCGCTGTCGGCATCCTGGCGTCACGATTGGGCAGGTCGCCGATTGCGCTGAGTGGCCCTGACCGCTCAGCCCAAGCGGGCGCGGTGCCGCTTCAATTGTTCTGCGATTTGCGAGGGGGCAGTGCCCCCGATGGTGGCGCGTGCACCCATGGAGCCTTCGAGACTCAGGGGACCAAAAACATCGGCTTCGATGCGCGCATCAAAACCCTGCAGCGTTTCTAACGAAAGTTCAGAGAGATCCAAGCCTTGGACTTGCGCAGTCTTCACGGCGTGCGCCACCACTTCATGGGCATCCCGGAAGGGCAAGCCCTTTTTCACCAAATAGTCGGCCAAGTCAGTCGCTGTGGCATAGCCTTTTTGGGCCGCGGCTCGCATCGCATCTGCGTTGACTGCGATGCCCCCTTCCTTTTGGCCTGCGGCGTTGGTTTGCCCACCCACCATCTCGGCAAAGATACGCAAGGTATCTTTGAGCGTGTCGACCGTGTCGAAAAGAGGCTCTTTGTCTTCTTGGTTGTCCTTGTTGTAAGCCAGGGGCTGGCCTTTCATGAGCGTGATGAGCCCCATCAAGTGGCCGACCACACGCCCCGTCTTGCCCCTTGCCAGTTCGGGGACGTCTGGGTTCTTTTTCTGGGGCATGATCGAACTGCCCGTGGTGAACCGATCGGCGATTTTGACGAAGCCAAAGTTTTGGCTCATCCACAAGATCAACTCCTCGCTCAATCGGCTGATGTGCACCATGACCAGACTTGCGGCGCTGGTGAACTCGATGGCAAAGTCGCGGTCACTCACGGCGTCTAAACTGTTTTGGCACAGCTGGGGCTGGCCTTGTGCATCGACCATGCCCAAGGTACGCGCGACCCGCTCACGATCGAGTGGGTAGGTTGTGCCCGCCAACGCGGCGCTGCCCAACGGCAGGCGATTGGTGCGGGCGCGCACGTCCAGCATGCGCTCCGTATCGCGAGAAAACATCTCGACGTAAGCCAACAAATGGTGGGCGAAGCTCACCGGTTGGGCGACTTGCAAGTGCGTGAAGCCGGGCAGGATGACGTCGACGTTGCGCTCCGCCACTTCGACTAGCGCGAGTTGCAGGTCTTTCAGCAAGTCCACGATGAGGTCGATCTCGTCGCGCAACCACAGGCGAATGTCAGTGGCCACCTGGTCGTTGCGGCTGCGCCCTGTATGCAAACGTTTGCCAGCGTCGCCAACCAATTGCGTCAAGCGGGCCTCGATGTTGAGGTGCACGTCCTCCAGGTCGAGTTGCCATTCGAATTCACCGGCTTCGATTTCCGCTTGGATTTGCGCAAGCCCGCGCTGGATGGACGCCAAGTCCTCACCGCTGATACAACCCACCGCCGCCAGCATCTCCGCGTGGGCCAGCGAGCCTCGGATGTCCGCACTGGAGAGGCGTTTGTCGAAGAACACGCTGGCGGTGTAGCGCTTGACCAGTTCGCTCATGGGCTCTGAGAACAGAGCCGACCAAGCTTGGGATTTGGTGTCGAGTTGGTTGTTGGAGGCCATGGGCATGCAATTGGGAGACGAAACCCCGATTTTAGGCGCACGGACGGCGGCGTCCGAAATACGCCTCAACCTGTGTTGCGAATCCCAGCGGCGATGCCATTGATGCTGATGTGGATGCCGCGTTGGACGCGTTCGTTCACATCGCCTGCACGCAGGCGGCGCATCAACTCGACTTGGACGTGGTGCAGTGGATCGATGTACGGGAAGCGATGCTCGATTGAGCGGCGCAGCGCCGGGTTGTCTGCAAGGCGTTGTTTGTGTCCGGTCAGCAAGGTCAAGGCGTCTGCGGTGCGGTGCCACTCTGCTTCGATACTGGCAAAGATGCGCTGGCGCAGCTTTTTGTCCTCGACCAACTCGGCATAGCGGGAGGCCAGAGCCAGATCGCTTTTGGCCAAAACCATGTCGATATTCGACAGCAGGTTGGCAAAAAACGGCCACTCCTTGACCATGGCTCTCAGGTGGGCCAAGCGTTGGTTTCTTGAATTGGGGCTGAGCTCTGGGCAGGCCCTGCCGTCAAGGTAGTCGATGACTGCTGATCCGAATCCGTACCAGCCTGGCAGGGTCAGGCGACTCTGGCCCCAGCTGAAGCCCCAGGGAATGGCGCGCAAATCTTCGATGCGTTGGCTGGGTTTGCGAGATGCGGGACGCGAGCCGATATTCAAATCGGCCAACTCTTTCAATGGCGTTGCCGCAAAAAAGAATTCGGTGAATCCCGGGGTGTTGTAGACCAAGGCGCGGTAGGCCTGCATGCTGGTTGCAGACAAACATTCAGCCGTCTTCAAAAAGCTCGGGTTCACCTCTGGTGCGCGGGGCAGCAGCGTGGCCTCTAGCGTTGCGGCAACCAGCGTTTCGAGGTTGCGGCGGCCAATGTCCGGGTTGGCGTATTTGGAGCCGATTACCTCGCCTTGCTCAGTCAATCGAATTTGACCGCGCACCGTACCAGCCGGCTGCGCCATGATGGCCGCGAAGCTAGGGCCACCGCCTCGGCCTACCGTGCCGCCCCGACCATGGAAGAGGCGCATGGCCACACGGCGATCAGCGGGCAGGCTGTCAAAGACCTGCGCGAGCGCCACTTCAGCGCGGTACAGCGCCCAATTGCTTGTGACGATACCGCCGTCTTTGTTGCTGTCCGAATAGCCGAGCATGATGTCTTGCTCGTGATACTGGTGCTTTTGCCCCCTGTGCAGCATGTCCAAAATCCCCGGCAGGGCGAGGTACTCGGCCATGATGCGATCAGCGGCAGCCAGGTCATCGATGGTCTCAAAGAGCGGCACGACGATGAGGTCTGCGACAGCGGTGTGCTCCAAGCGACCACGCATGAGCCCCACCTCCTTTTGAAGCAAGAGCACTTCGAGCAAATCACTGACCTGTTCGGTATGGCTGATGATGGCGTGTCGGATTGCCTCTGAGCCATAGCGCATGCGGGCGTGCAACGCCGCCTCAAATATCGACAGCTCGCTCTCACTGTGGGCAGAGTAGGTTTCGCCGGGTACACGCAGGGCGCGAGGGTCGTTCAATTGGGTCAACAACACCTGTTGCTTGGTCGCCTCGTCGAGTCCGCTGTAATCCTCGTGGACATGGGACTTTTGGAGCAACTCCGCGACCACCGCCTCGTGCTGGTCCGAGCTCTGGCGCAAGTCCAGCGTTCCTAGGTGGAAGCCAAACACCTGCACAGCCCGAATCAAGTGGCGCAAACGCTGATCTGCCAGGGCCTGCGCGTGGTTTTGCCGCAGGGAATCATCGACAACACGCAGGTCATGTAGAAACGCGTCGGGGCTATCGTAAGGCTCGCTCGGCGCCAGGGCGTGGCGGGCCGCTTGCCCACCGCTGAGCGCAGTCAACGTGGCGGCAAGGCGGGCGTATACGCCCGTCAATGCCCGGCGATAAGGTTCGTCTTGGCGATGTGGATTTTGATCCGGAGACTGAACTGCCAATGCCTGCATGTCGGCCGTGACGCGCACCAAGGTGCCTGACATGGACAGCTCGCCACCCAGCAGATGCACTTCTGTTAGATAGTGGCGAAGCGCCATGTCCGACTGGCGTTGAAGTGCGAGGCGCAAGGTGTCGGCAGTGACAAATGGGTTGCCATCGCGGTCTCCCCCAATCCACTGTCCCATGCGCAGGAAATTGGCGTGCACCGGCTGCCCCAGCAACGCCTCTAGTTCGCTATATAGGCGCGGCACCTCGCTCAAAAAGGTGGCCTGGTAATACGTCAACGCGTTGTCGATTTCGTCGGCGACAGTCAGCTTAGAGAATCGCACCAACCGGGTTTGCCAGAGCTGTGTGACACGGGCGCGCAAAGCGACAGTGTTGTCAGCCAACTCTCGTGGGAGCAAGTGATCGCGCGCCAGCAGTAACTGTGCAATCGCCCGTTCAGCATCCAATATCGACTTGCGCTGGACCTCTGTGGGGTGAGCGGTGAGCACGGCCGAGACATGGGCTGAATCGATGGTTTGCAAAATCGCCTTGGGTTTGACTTTGGCGCGCTGCAAGCGCTCAAGGGTTTTTGCCAAACTGCCTTCTTGGATCTCACCGGCGCGTTCGTGCGCGGCGCGGCGGCGGATGTGGTGTCGGTCCTCGGCAATGTTGGCCAAGTGGCTGAAATAGGTGAATGCGCGGGCCACAGTGACGGTCTCATCGCCACTCAAGCCTTTCAGCAACTTCTTGAGCTTTTGGCCGGCGGAGGCATCGTCTCGGTGGCGAAACGCGACCGACAGCTGGCGAATATTTTCAATCAGCTCAAAAGCCGCCTTGCCTTCCTGTTCTCGAATGACTTCGCCGAGCAGGCGCCCCAACAACCGGATGTCTTCAATCAGGTGGTGATCTTTGGTGAGGGATGGGTTGGCAGTGGCGGCGGTCATATTGCTCTCGCGTATGAGGTTGAGTCCGCATTGGCAGGCTGCTAACGGACTGCATCGTCCATGCTAGCATCGCCTCCATCGCATGTTTACCAATGAGTTACGAAGTGACCGCCACGCCGCCTCCCATCCCATTAACGATCGTCACCCGTGAAAGTCGGTTGGCCATGTGGCAAGCCAATCACGTCAAGCGCTTGTTGGAGGCCAAAGGGCATGAGGTGACGTTGCTGGGGATGACGACCAAGGGCGATCAGATTTTGGACCGGTCTTTGAGCAAGGTCGGTGGCAAGGGTCTGTTTGTCAAAGAGCTTGAGGTCGCTTTGGCCGAGGGACACGCCCACTTGGCGGTCCACTCACTCAAAGACGTGCCCATGGACTTGCCCGACGGTTTTGAGCTCGCGTGTGTGATGGAGCGCGAAGATCCTCGCGATGCATGGGTGTCCTCGACTTGCGCCACTTGGGCCGATTTGCCGCCCGATGGTGTGATTGGTACCTCCAGCCTGCGCCGTGAGGTCTTGCTCAAGGACGCGCTCAAGCGCATGGGACGTGGTGATGTCCGCATCGAACCCCTTCGCGGCAATTTGGACACGCGGCTTCGCAAACTAGACGAAGGCCAATACGACGCGATTGTGTTGGCGGCAGCGGGTCTCAAGCGCATGGCCATGCACGACCGCATCCGCGCTGTGTTTGATGAAACCGAGATGCTCCCCGCTGCCGGCCAAGGCGCGTTGGGTATCGAAATTGTCTCGGGCGCTGCGCCAGTGCGTGCAGCGCTCGCGCACTTGATTGATATGCCAACGTGGATGCGCGTCGAGGCGGAACGGGCTGTGAGCCGAACCTTGGGTGGGAGTTGCTCAGTGCCTTTAGCCGCGCATGCCAGGTGGATCGATGGCGCAGCTTCCACGCTCCAAGTGACCGCAGCATGGGGTGATGTCAATGGCCGCAAGGCACTGGTGCATGCCACCGCCAGCGCGGCAATTGCGAGCTTGGAAGAGGCCAACGCCCTCGGCTGTGAGGTCGCAAGGCAGCTGTTGAATCAAGGCGCGGAGATCCACCGCGCTTGACCGCGCAGGGAGCGACAGCGTGAGAGTGCCTCGCACTGTGGTCGTCACCCGGGAGCGATGGGACGCCCAACGTTGGGTCAAGCCCTTGAGTGCGGCAGGCTTTGAGGTGCTGCAGGTGCCTTGGCTTGATCTGGTTGACATCGCGGATACCGGTGTGGTGCCGCCTGCTCTCGCTTGGGATCAATACCATGCCGTGATGTGTGTGAGCGCCAAAGCGGCGCGTGTGCTCCAACGCGATGCGCTGGGATGGGGCGATGCCTTGAAAGCGCTTTGGCACCGCGGGGCTGGCCCTCGCCTGTGGGCTCCCGGCCCAGGCACCGCGCAGCAGTTGATCGACCTTGGCATCCCAGCCGATCGCATTGATGCGCCGCCTGCCACGGCAGCACAGTTCGACTCCGAGCACCTCTGGCAAGCCGTTTGCGGCCAGGTGCATGCGGGTTTCAAGTTGTTGATTATTCGTGGTGACATGCCGGAATCGCGCCTCAATTCGCCGCAGTCCCCAGGTGCCAAAGCGAGTGGCCGGGACGCGTTGCGCGCGGCGTGCGAGGCCGCAGGCGGACACGTCGAGGAGTGCGTGGTCTACCGGCGTGGGCCGCCCCAATGGCTGCCGCAAGAGATCAGCGACTGGCATCGCGCCCTGTCCAATGTGGATGCGTGCTGGTTGGCTAGCAGTTCCACAGCGCTGGAGTGGGGGCATGCCTTGGCCATCGAACAGGGTTTGCCGGCCGACTGGTGCAGCGCCCGCCGTGTCTTGGCGACACACCCTCGCATTCAGGCCACCGCTTTGGCTCTGGGGTGGGGCCAAGTCTCGCTTTCCCGGCCAGACTATGCGTCTGTCGTGGCCGCATTGCAGCACGATCCCGTCGCCTGATTCAAAGCGGCATCTGCACGCGCTGAGGCCGCATAGGTTCTCTACAATGGGGCATCCATCGGAGAAAACCCATGTCGAGTGCTCAACCTGATCAGTCTCCCGCGCCCGAGACCGCGCCTGTGCCGGCCTCTGAGCCAAGCCCTGAGGCCAAGCCGCAAGCGTCCACCGCTGCTGACGCCGCATCTGAGCCGACACAAAAGGGCGCATGGCCATTGCTCGTCGGGACGGGCTTGGCGCTGCTCGCCGCCGCAGCACTGGCTTTGGCGGTCTCGGCGTGGCTGCGTTTGAACAGCCTGCAAGATGTATGGAGTCGGCAGGTCGCAGAGGTGGGGCAGCAGCAGCGCCAAGATGCACAAGCCTTGCAGGATCTGCAGTTGCAATCGCGAGAGTTGCAAAGCTTCACTCGCGCCCAAGAGGCGCGCTTGTCTGAGCTGTCGGCGCAGCGCCTGCAGTTGGAAAACGTCATCAAAGAGTTGACCCAAACGCAGGACCATGCCTTGGCCCAAGACATTGAGTCGTCGCTTCGGATGTCCATCATGCAGTCGGAGATGGTTGGGCACGTGAGGCCCATGGTCGCCGCACTGCAAGGCGCGTTGGATCGCGTGGCTCGCAGCGATCAGATCCGCACGGGCGCTTTGCAAGTGGCGCTGCAGGAGGATTTGAAAACCATCCAGCAGACCCATGTCGCTGATGTGCCCTTGGTGTTGAAAAAGCTTTCAGACGCCGTGCAAGCTGTGGCATTGATGCCGTTGGGGGTCGCGCCTCCGGTCAGTGCCCAAGCTGAACAAAACGCGCCCAAGCGTTGGTGGCAGCAGGCCACAATTTTGGATTGGGCGCAATGGCAAACCTGGGCCCGCGCGATTCAAGAGACTTTGGGCAGCGTGGTTCGCATTCACCAAGCGCCCCAAGCCTCAGCTTTGACGCTGCAGCCCGATCAGGCGCAGTTTTTAGGACAGCAGTTGCAGTTGCGCTTGTTGGCCGTGCGCGTCTCCGTGTTGAATGGGCGAACCGAGTTGGCGCGCCAAGACTTGGACGCGGTGATCCGTGGCATCAATGATTTCGCGCAGTTGGAGCAAGCATCGGTACAGGCCACGCTGAGTGAGTTGGCTGCGGTCAAAGAGGCTCTGGACGAAATGGTGTTACCGAAACCAGAGCGCAGCTTGCGCGCACTGGCCACCATTGCAAAGTAAAGGGCCAGCATGAAAACAAGCATCGGATTGTTATGGGTCGCTCTCCTGGCGGTCGGCTTGGCCACGTTGCTGGACAACCCCGGCGTGGTGTCCTTGTTTTGGTACCAGACGCGATTGGATATTTCACTCAATGCGTTGCTGGTCGCATTGTTGTTGAGCTTTTGGCTTTTGGTCAGTCTTGTGCGTTTGTGGGATCGCTTTCGCCAGTCCGCTCAGAAGGCCAAGGCCTGGCGTCAGCGCCAGCAAGAACGCCACGTTTGGTCAGCGGTGCTGGACGGCATCACACACCTCCTGGCAGGCAAGCATGCGCGCGCACAAGACGCCGCGCGTGAAGCGTTGACCACCTTGCACCGCGTCTCGCATGAGGACGGTGTGCGTTGGCCCCGCATGCAGACACTCGAGGTGATGGCTCACTGGGTATTGGCAGAGGTCGCCAGATTGAGCCAGCAACCCGAGCAAGCCGAATCTGCGAGGCAAGCTGCGATGGCCGTGCCAACGGGTGAGGGTGCAGCGGTGGCACATGAGGCTTTGCAATTGCGGGCGGTTGAATGGGCGCTGCAAGATCAAAACTGGTCACAGGCTCAGCATCGCTTGCAAGAGCTCACGCCAAGCGTCACGAAGCGGGTGCAAGTTTGGCGGATGAAGCTGCGCTTGGCGCGTGCGCTCGGGCAGTCACACCATGCATTGGACGCGATGAAGGCACTCGCCAAATTGAATGCGTTCAGTGCCAGGGCATCGGCGAGTTTGTATGCAGCCTTGGCAGCCAATGCACTTCGTGACGCGACCACAAAGGCCGAGTTGAGTGGCCTTTGGTCATCGTTGGATCGCGCAAGACACACCACGCCAGAAGTCTTGTGCGCCTACGTGCTGCGGCGTTGGTCGGTGGCAGCTCCAGAAGAGCAGGGTGCCGAATTGGCTGCGGAATTGTTCAAGCGGCTGCGACTCATGGATGCCAAGTTCGATGACCTTGGCCCGCGACAGCGGCAGGATTGGCTGAATGCACTGGAGCCGTTGATGCCGCATTTGTCCAAAGAAGCCTTGGCTTGGGTGCAAGAGCTCATCGATACACACGTCGATGACCCGTGGGTGCAATACATGGCGATCAGCGCATGGGCTCACCAGGGCTTGTGGGGCAGGACTCAGAAGTCGATTGACGCGCTTCTCAAGCGCGGCGCGATTCCCGATGCGCTGGTCCCACGGGTGTGGCTGCTCAAAGCGGCTGTAGCTGAAGCAATGGAAGACGAGGCAGCAGCGCAAGCGGCTTGGAAAAAGGCGGCACAGTTGCAAGCAGGCAGCGCGTTCCAGTTGCCAGTGGCACCCAAGTCAGTGGGGTTGCCGTTTGATCCGCCGCGCGGACTCTGAGGTATTGGATACCAGATCCAGCCAGACACAGCGGCCATTTGAGGGCAAAAAAAACGGGCCAATAGGCCCGTTTTTGATTTCATGCGCCGGATCAATGGCCGATGATTTTTGACAGGAAGTCCTGCGTGCGTTCGTTTTGAGGATGGTCAAAAAAGTCGTGGGGATTGTTTTGTTCCACGATCTGTCCTTGATCCATGAAGATCACCCGATCTGCCACGGCTTTGGCAAATCCCATCTCGTGCGTGACGCACAACATGGTGATCCCTTGGTCGGCGAGCTCAACCATCACGTCCAGCACCTCTTTGATCATTTCGGGGTCCAAGGCAGACGTGGGCTCATCGAACAGCATGATTTTTGGTGTCAAACACAACGCGCGCGCGATGGCCACACGCTGCTGCTGACCGCCCGAAAGCTGCAGTGGATATTTGCTCGCTTGCTCTGCAATGCGAACCCGCTCAAGCTGCTGCATCGCCCGCTCTTCGGCCTCTTTTTTGGGCAATTTGCCCACCCACATGGGGGACAGCGTGAGGTTCTCGAGCACAGTCAAGTGGGGAAACAGGTTGAACTGCTGGAACACCATGCCCACTTCTTTGCGCACGCGGTCGATGGCTTTGACGTCATCGCTCAATTCAGTGCCGTCAACCACGAGGCGACCCTGCTGGTGCTCCTCAAGCCGGTTGACGCAACGGATCAGCGTCGATTTGCCTGACCCTGATGGGCCACAAATCACAATGCGTTCGCCGCGCTGTACTTCCAAATCGATATCGCGCAACACATGAAAGTTGTTGCCGTACCATTTATTGACTTTTTCGAATGTGATGATGGGATCTGACACGATCTCAATCCTTTAGCGTTGTTTGCCTTTGTTGACTTGTTTCTCGACCCAGCGGCTGTAGCGCGACATCGAAAAGCAAAAAGCGAAATAGACCAGAGCTACAAACAAGTAGCCCTCCAAAATGAAGGGGTGCCACTCTGGGTCACCGGACAGTGCCAGCCCCAATGCGCCGAGCAATTCGTACATGCTCACGATGGTGACAAGCGACGTGTCCTTGAAGTTTGAGATGAAGTTGTTCATCAAACCAGGGACGACCATGGCCAAAGCTTGTGGCAACACGATCTTGCGTTGGGTTTGCCAGTACGACAGTCCCAGCGTTGCTGCGGCTTCGACTTGCCCCTTGGGAATCGCCTGCAACCCGCCGCGGATCGTCTCGGCGGTGTACGCCGACATGAACAGCGTGATACCGACAAGGACCCGAATCAACACGTCAATCGTGGTGCCAGCCGGCATGAACAGTGGGAACATGAACGATGCCATGAAGAGCACGGAGATCAAAGGCACGCCTCGGATCAACTCCACAAACGCGACGCACAGGGTGCGAATGGCCGGCATGTTCGAGCGGCGCCCCAAAGCGATCAGCAAGCCCAGCGGAAACGAGGCCATGATCGACAAAGTGGACAGCATGATGGTCAATGGCAGGCCACCCCAGCGATCTGTGGTGACCACACTCATGCCCGCCACACCGCCGTGCATCAGGGCAAAAAACAGCCCGAGGACGATGACCCAATAGGCCAAAAGGCTGCGGTTCCAAAAGGTGCGGATGCAGCTGATGACCAGCACTCCAATCATCAGCAAGGTCGCTACGATGGGGCGCCATGCCTCTTCGACGGGGTAGCGGCCGAGGAAGATCACTTTGTATTTTTCACCGATCACGCCCCAGCAGGCACCAGCACCCTCGGCGTCGCAGGCCTGGAGGTTGGGCGTCCAAACGGCTGTGCCGACTGCCCAGTGCGCAAGCGAAGGCAGCGCCCACAACAGCAGACCGCCAAAGACCAGGGTGGCCAAGGTGGTGGGCAGATCGTGAAAAAGGTTAGCGCGCATCCACGCCACAAAGCCGTCGCTGCGCACAGGCGCTGGGCGGGCTGGGATGGGTTGGAAAGTAGATGTATTCATGGTTATGGCCTCATCTCTCTAAGATGGCCGCGCGTTTGTTGTACCAATTCATCAGGGCTGAGGTGGCCAGCGATGTGCTCAGGTAGACCAGCATCACGACTGCGATGCACTCCACTGCACGCCCAGTTTGGTTCAACGAGGTGTTGGTGATGGAAACAATGTCGGGATACCCAATCGCCACCGCGAGGGACGAGTTCTTGGTCAGGTTCAAAAACTGATTGGTGGCGGGTGGAATGATCACGCGCAGTGCTTGGGGCAAGAGAATCAAGCGCATCGATTGCGATTTGCTCAAGCCCAACGCCGCCGCAGCTTCGCCTTGGCCTTGGTGAACCGATTGGATGCCGGCGCGGACCACTTCAGCGACAAAGGACGCGGTGTAAACCGTCAGCCCGAGGGTGATCGCCAAAAATTCAGGCGTCACCGCAGCGCCGCCTTCGACAGCGAACTCGCCTTTGTGTGGCGCGTTCATTTCCATGGGAGCGCCGCCCAGGGCCCAGCCGATCAGGGCGCCGAGGAAGACCACTGCCAAGGGCACCCAGAACATACTGCGAGGCTCGCCGGTCGCTTCAAAATGCGCGCGTGCGCGGCGACGCGTCCACACGGCGGCGGCGATGCCAGCAATACCACCCAACAGCCCTGTCAGGTGGCCGGTGGCCCAGACAGGCTCGGGGAATGTGAAACCACCCTTGCTGAGGAAAAATACCCCCCATTTCCACGGATCCCAGCTGTCTGGGAGCAAATGGGTCAGCAGGAAATACCACAACAGCAATTGGATCAACACGGGGACGTTGCGGAAGAACTCAACGTATGACGTGCACACCGCGCGCACCAGAATATTGCGCGAGAAAGAGCCCACGCCAAGCAGTGTGCCCAAGATGGTCGTCAGGATGATGCCCAATATTGCAACGCGCAGCGTGTTGAGCAAACCCACGATGAATGCTTGCCAGTAGGGCTGTTGGGACTCGAACGGGATGATCGACTCGCCGATGTCAAAGCCCGCGGGGTCACCCAAGAAGTCAAATCCGCTTTGAATGCCTCGCGCTTCCATGTTGGCCAGGGTGTTGTGCGTCAAGACGGATATGACGAACACGATGGCGGCGACAGCGATGATTTGATAGATCACGCCGCGAAAGGCTTGGCTGCGCCAAGACCAACGCTGGCGAGACGCAGGAACAGGTGTATTCATGGCTTTTTTACGAAGAACATAGGGGCGAGTCTGTGACCCAGGGTCAGAGCACTCGCCACACTAATAAAAAACCGTGTGTCGAACAGCGTCGAACACACGGTTGATGCCGGAGCGATCAGATTAACGCAGGGGAGGTGCGTACATCAAACCGCCTTGCGTCCACTGGCTGTTGACACCGCGTGGCAGGTTCAAAGGCGTCTTGGGACCGACGTTGCGGTCGAAGATTTCGCCGTAGTTGCCCACTGCGTCGATGGCACGAGCCATCCAGTCAGCGTCCAGACCCAACAGCTTGCCGGTGTCTTGGCCCTTGCCACCCAAAATGCGGTTGGCGCTGGGGTTGTCGCTGTCTTTTTGGGTTTTCCAGTTGGCTTGGGTGATGCCCACTTCTTCGGCTTCAACCAGTCCATGAATCACCCACTTGACGATGGCGAACCACTCGTCGTCACCACGGCGGACCATGGGGCCCAGGGGCTCTTTGGAGATGATCTCAGGCAGGATCACGTGATCGGCGGGGTTCTTGGCTTCGTTAGATCTGATCGATGCCAAACCCGAGGCGTCAGTCGTGTAGGCCACGCAACGGCCGGCAAAGTAAGCCGCGTTGGTTGCATCCAGCTTCTCGTACACCACAGGCTTGATTTTCAAGTTGTTGGCGTTGGAGAAGTCGGTGAGGTTTTTCTCAGTGGTGGTGCCCGATTGCACGCAAACCGTTTGGCCTTTGAGCTGCTTGGCGCTCTTGATGCCAGTGCGCTTGGGGACCATGAAGCCTTGGCCGTCATAGTAGGTCACGGCCGTCATGTGCAGGCCCAATGACGCATCGCGGGTGATGGTGAAGGTTGTGTTGCGTGACAACACGTCGATCTCGCCAGACTGCAACGCGGTGAAACGCTGCTGTGAGGTCAAGGGCACGTACTTGACTTTGTCGGCGGAGCCCAGGGTGGCAGCAGCGACGGCGCGGCAGACATCCACGTCCAAGCCAGACCACTTGCCGTTGGAATCAGCACCTGAGAAACCGGCCAGACCGCTGTTCACGCCGCAAACCACTTGCCCACGCGCTTTGATCGCGTCCAAGGTTGCGCCTGCGTGTGCGCTGGTGCCCAGCAGGGCGCCGGTGGCTGCAATAGCCATGGTAGCCAATTTCCATTGACGGATGGTTTTCATAAGAACTCCTGATTGTTTTGATTTTGGTTATGCAAAAAGTCACGCTGACGCGACCCTTACAACCCGTAATGTAACCTGTTCGCTTTATGTGAGCATCGGGGTTTTCACTCGTTTTGGGGCATTCAACACGCGTGAACGGCCAAAGCCCCCTGTTGCTAAGCAATGAGGATGCCAACACAAATCAAGCCCTTGGCGGCGAGCAATCGCGCGCGATGGGGTGGCCTGCAGCACCACGCAGGTGCAGCCCTTGGGCACTGTGGGGCATGCATGCGCTTGTCCAGTGCGCGGCACAGCGTCGGGCCTGGGGCAGGCACAATGCAGCATCCATGGGCGAGTGCCCGCCAATGCTTGAACAGGAGAGACCATGACCCAAGCGCTATTGATTCAAAAGGTCGACGAGCAGTACACCTGTGGTGTGACTGACATGCCGGCGCTGCCGCCCTTGGAGGCCTCACAGGTGCGAGTGCAAGTGAGCCACTCGACGATCAATTTCAAAGATGGCTTGGCCATCACAGGGCGCTCGCCCGTGGTGCGCAAATTCCCGATGGTGCCCGGCATCGATTTTGTGGGCACGGTTGTCGAGAGCCAGCACCCCAAGTGGAAGGCCGGCGACGCGGTGGTTTTGAATGGCTTTGGGGTCGGCGAGGGCCACTGGGGCGGATTGGCACCTGTGGCGCAGGTGTCAGGCGATTGGCTGTTGGCTTTGCCCGCGGGTATTTCGCCGCAACGCGCCATGGCAATTGGCACCGCCGGATACACCGCTGCCCTTTGCGTGCAAGCGCTCTTGGACCACGGTGTTCAATCAGGTGATGAGGTGTTGGTGACCGGTGCCAGCGGTGGCGTGGGCTCAGTGGCCATCGCCTTGCTCGCGCGCCATGGCGCTCGGGTGGTGGCCAGCACCGGCAAGCTCAGTGAGGAGGCTTACTTGAAGCACTTGGGCGCTGCCGAGGTGGTCGATCGAGCGGCCTTGAGCGCACCGGGCAAGCCCCTGCAAAAAGAGCGCTGGGCCGGGGTGGTCGATTCGGTGGGTAGCCACACGTTGGTGAATGCCTGTGCGAGCACGCGCTATGGCGGCATCGTGGCGGCTTGCGGCCTTGCACAGGGCATGGACTTGCCCGGCTCTGTTGCGCCATTCATCTTGCGTGGTGTGACGCTCGCAGGCATCGACAGTGTCATGGCGCCGCTTGCCAAGCGAGAGCGCGCGTGGGCCATGTTGGAGAAAGACTTGTCCCCGGAGTTGCTCGACAGCATGACTCGGGTGGTCGGCCTGAGTGGTGCGCTGGAGGTGGCCTCGCAAATTTTGGCAGGGCAAATCAAAGGCCGCGTGGTCGTCGACGTCAATCAAGCCTGAGGTCGGCTTCGGGCTGCGGCACGATGGCGCGGTATGCGTGCCAAGTGGCGTAGCCCATCACAGGGCCCATCACGATCAGTGCAAAGAAATAGGGCAGCATGGACAGCACGATCGTCACGGTAATCGTGCCGCCCCAAACGAACATCGCCAGCGGGTTGGCAAAGCATGCGCGCATGCTCGTCAACACCGCAGTGATCGCATCGACTTTTCGATCCATGATCATGGGAATCGCGACCACTGAAGCCATGAAAATCAATCCGGCGAACACGGCGCCCACCGCGACATAGGCCAGAACGAAATCAAGGTTTTCGGGGTTGAGCAACTGCGCAAGGATGTTGTTCTCCTCGGGTACGACGTCAAAGCTCACCGCAAAAACGATCAGGGCTGCGCGAGCCCAGAGCATTTCGAGCACCAGCAACACCGCTGCGAACAGGGATAGGGTTCCGGCAGTTGGCAGCCACGCGTCCAATGCTTGCGAGAGCAGAGGGCGCTTGCCCTCCTCGATCGATTTGCTGCTGCGGTAGAGCCCCAAGCACAAGAACGGCCCCATCAACAGAAAGCCCGCGCTGAGCACGAGTACGTACTCGGTGGCGGACTCAAATGCGCGCAGCAAGATGTGTCCCATGATGAAAAAGCAGATGCCGAAAAACAAGGCGATGCCAGGGCATTTGAAAAAGTCTCGCCAGCCTGCCAACCACCAGCCAAATGGGGCGGTCACAGGGACTGCATTGAGTTGGAGTCCCAGAGTGCGCCGCGTGGCCTGCGCGGCCGCCGTGTTGTCGTCGTCGCGGATGATGACGCCGTGGGCGTCTTTGCGCGGCTCTGTAGAGGTGTCAGCTGATGAGGGCGCAGAAGTGTGTGGCATGAGCAGGGCGTCAGGGTCAGCTGCGCGTTTCGAAAATACGGGCTTCAGTATCTTCACGCATCCCAGTCTGAACACTTGGGGTTTGCCCTAAACTTCCGACATGAACACTGTTTCACCCCCTTTCAGTGCCCCATCGGTGTGGGCCGAACAACTGCGCGCCAGCGGCTATGTGTTGCTGGCGCCTGATGACATGCCGGCGTGGTGCGGCGCGGCGCGCGAAGACTTGGAGGGACTGGTCCCAACCTGGGATGACCTCCCCTTAGATGGCTATCTGAAAGATGGTGGACGCTATCGGCGGCGTCGGCACAGCAGCTACATCGTCCAAAGGCAAGAGGTCCAACGTGTGCCGCACCGTGCCCATTGGCAGCCCGAGTCCTATAACGCGCTGCATGGTGGCATGGAGCGTTGGTTCGAGCCGTTGCAATCCGTTTGGGACGATTCAAAGGCATGGTTGGCATTGCTTCAGGCGACGGCGGGCGCCGCCAGTGCCTTGCATGGCGAGCAACCCTGGTTTATCGAAGCGCATCAGTTTCGCATTGACACCACGGACGGGATAGGTCGCCCCACGCCCGAGGGCGCGCACCGCGATGGGGTTGACTTGGTCGCGGTCCTGTTGGTTCGGCGCGAGGGCATCAAGGGCGGTGAGACGCGTGTCTTTGACGCGAACGGATCGATGGGGCAACGCTTCACCCTGAGTGAGCCCTGGAGTCTGATGCTGTTGGATGACCACCGCGTCATCCATGAGTCGACGCCGATTCAGCCGTTAGCGCAGGCGGGATGGCGCGACACGCTGGTCCTCACCTGCCGCAGCGGTGGGTTTCAAGATCCGGTGCCCCTTCCTTGAGCGCGCTGTCATCGACATAGAAAAAACGGCAGAAAAATTAAATTATTGTCCGTTTTAAACTGAAAATTAAAAATATTTCTAAGACTGCCCTATTTAAACCCGTTTCAATTCTTTAATTTCTACAGCTACTCGATGAATAAGACCCCAAAAGCGTAAATATAGCTG
>JALQVJ010000371.1 GCA_023260355.1 Burkholderiaceae bacterium
CGCACAAAAGTTGATTTGCCGGCGCCGTTGTCACCCACAATGGCCGCATGCTCTCCAGGCATCAATTGAAATTGAGCGTCAGTAAGTGCTCGCACACCACCGTAGTGCTTGGTCAGCCCCTCGATCGCCAAGACAGGTGTATTTGTGGTCATGGAATTCCCCTTTTTGAATGTTCAGCAGCCTGAGCATGCCTGATACCTGGTGCAAATCATATTAGTAAAACTACTAGATTTACTTAATCCAGATTTTGTTGTTCAATCGGTATTCACCAGGACGGACTGTCTGCTGTGGGCCCTCAAACTGACGCCGACGAATGACCTGGATGAAACTGAAAACCATCCCAATTTTTGGAGAGACACGTGAAACTGAAATCCATCGTTCGCAGCGTGGCCCTGGCCGCCGCAACAACAGGCTTGATGGCAGCAGCCCAAGCCACCACCATCGCCTACATCACCAACGGCAACACCAACGAAGGTTGGACGCTGATCAACGGCGGCGCCGCTTCTGCAGCTCAAAAGGCTGGCGTGAAGTTCATCCAGTTGGCCGCTGAAAAAGGCGAGTTGTCCAAGCAGTTGGCCATCGTCGAAGACATGATCACCCGCAAAGTGGACGCCATCGCGATCGCTCCTGTGGACAGCGCTGGTATCGCTCCTGCTGTGAACAAAGCCCTCAAGGCTGGCATCCCCGTCGTCGCCGTTGACACTGGCATCACCGGTGCAGACATCACCTCTTATGTGGCCACCGACAACATCAAAGCAGCCAACGTGCAAGGCGCATGGGCTGCGACCCAAGTCAAGTCTGGCGACACCGTGATCTACGTGACGGGCGACCAAGGCCAGTCCACCGGCCGCGAGCGCAAGCAAGGCTTCCTGGATGGCTTGAACGGCAAAGTCAAAGGCGTGAAAGTCGTTGAAGTGCCCACCGCATGGGATCAAACCCAAGCCCAAAACGGCGTGGAAGCAGCACTGCGCGCCAACCCCAACGCCAAAGTCATTGCCAACGCATGGGACGGCGGTGCACTGGGTGCCAAAGCCGCGATGATGTCTCAAGGCTTCAAAGCTGGCTCGATCAAGATCGCAGGCTTCGACGGCTCACCCGGCGGCTTGGACATGATGAAGCAAGGCTGGCAGCAAGCCAACGCCGCTCAAATGTTGGCCAAGATCGGCGCCGTTGGTGTGGAAACCGCCATCAAGGCAGCCAAAGGTGAGAAGGTCGCCAAGCGCATCGACACCGGCAGCTTCTTGGTGTTGCCTTCCAACGTCGACCAGTTCGCCAAAGACTCTGGCGTTGGCCAGTTCATGAAGGTCAAGTAATCCTTTGATCTGAGTCTCCCTTGATGCAGGTCCACGCCCGTGGATCTGCATCGTCTCATTGAGACCGGGTGTTGCACCAAGCGCATCACAAGTGCACTTGACTCAACATCTTGTTTTTCGATTCTCCAAGGAAACACCCATGCGTTCCATTACCCGCCAAGAGTGGTTCGGCGCTTTTGTCGCCGTCCTCGTGCTCGGCGTGCTGCTGTCTTTTGCATCACCCTACTTCCTGAACTCACGCAACTTATCCAACATCTTGGTTCAAGCTGCCGTGGTGGCCTTGCTCGCAGGCGGGCAAACCTTTGTGATCCTCACCGGCGGCGTCGACTTGGCGGTCGGCGCGCTGACCGCGCTGAGCGGTGCAGTGGCAGGCTACATGATGATCAAACTGGGGATTGCGCCGGGCTGGGCCATCATCACCGCGCTGGCCATTGGCGCCGCAGTCGGCATGTTCAATGGGTACTTGGTCGCATTTGTCGGCATCCCTGCATTCATCGTGACACTGGGGGGTTTAACGCTGTGGCGCGGCCTCGCATTTGACGCCACGGGTGGCTTTGACATGGCCGGCTTGCCTGAGCCTTTTCCATCGATCGGTTACGGCAGCTTCTTGGGCGTGGATATGCCCATTTGGATCACCGGTGTCTTCTTTGCGGTGATGGCGTATGTCCTGTCATCGACCAAGCTCGGCCGCTACGTCTACGCGATCGGCTCGAACGAAATGGGCGCACGCCAAGTGGGCATCAATGTGCCTTGGTACAAACTCAGCGTCTATGTCGTCAGTGGCCTGGCCTGCGCACTGGCTGCCATCGTGCTGATGGCGCGCATGGACTCGTCGAGCGGCAAGATGGCGCAAAACTTCGAGTTGGACGCCATCGCTGCGGTGATTTTGGGCGGCACCTCATTGTTCGGTGGCCGAGGCTCCATCTGGGGCAGCTTGTTTGGTGCGATCTTGATTGCGATGATCCGCAATGGCATGAACCTGCTCGAAATCTCTCAGTTCAAGCAAATGATGGCCATTGGCGCCGTCGTGATCATCGCGGTGTGGATCGACGTGATCCGCCGCGGCCATTTGCTGCGCAAGTGAACCCACGACACCACAAAGGGGGCAGACTGTGAACATCAAAGTATTGGGCGAATCGCTGATGGATTGCATCAGCCAAGCCGATGGCAGTTTGCGCCCCATCAAAGGCG
>JALQVJ010000424.1 GCA_023260355.1 Burkholderiaceae bacterium
GGGGCTTAGCTGTGTGTTGCCAGTTGCAACTGTGCGCCAAGCTTTTCAAAATAACCCAGCGCGGTGTCTGTCAATGCCAAACGCTTGATGCGTGTGTCTTGAGGGTCTTCCAGTGTTTCCACCAAACCCACTTTCCGCAGGCGGGCGATGCGGCGGTGCATCGTCGCGGGTGAGCCGAGGTCTTTCAGCCCCATGGCCTGCATGACTGTCATGGGCTCGCCTGCATGCCATCTCACTGCCAACGCTTCTAACAGTGCCTTTTCATTGGCATCCAATTGGACGCTTTCTTTGGACCCATCCAGCACCTGGCTGAGCTGCAAAAAGCGCATGTACGCTTGGGTCAATGGTGAGGCGTTTGAGTGAACCATATCGCAAGTCCCCTTTGATGCCGATATCGCGGTCTTCGAGATGAAAATCGCGCGCAACCGGCCAAAAGAAGAAAAATAAAGTCGAATTAGTGCGATATTACCGCTTTTTTGTCATTTAAGCGATATACCGTACCGCAATACGGACACTGGCCTTCGCCCTTGGCGGCGACATGGATGTAAACCTTGGGGTGCGTGTTCCAAAGGGCCATGCCGGCTTTGGGGCTTGGACAAAAGACCCCGCCGTTGTTGTCTAGGTCTGTTGCAGCGATTTCGATGGCTTGGGGTGCGTTCATGGCAGGCCTCGTGATGATCAAACCAGGGTGAGCCAATCCGCATAACGGGCGTCACGCCCGTTGACGATGTCAAAGAATGCAGACTGGATTTTTTCCGTGATCGGACCGCGGTGACCGGGGCCGATTTGGATGCGATCCAGCTCGCGAATCGGGGTGACTTCAGCCGCCGTTCCAGTAAAGAACGCCTCATCACTGATGTAGATCTCATCCCGTGTAATGCGTTTTTGAACCACTTCCAAGCCAAGGTCTTTGGCGATATGGAACACGGTGTTGCGTGTGATGCCATTCAATGCGCCCGCCGAAAGATCGGGGGTGTAAATGATGCCGTTTTTGACGACAAAAATATTTTCACCAGCCCCCTCACTGACAAACCCACTGGCATCCAGCAACAACGCCTCGTCGTACCCGTCGTCGGTTGCTTCTTGGTTTGCCAAGATGCTGTTGGTGTAATTGCTGACGGCCTTGGCTTGGGTCATCGTGATGTTGACGTGATGGCGGGTATAGCTGCTCGTTTTGACACGGATGCCTTTTTGCATCCCCTCTTCACCAAGATAGGCGCCCCATGGCCATGCCGCGATCATCACATGGAAGGTATTGCCTTTGGTGGACACGCCAAGCTTTTGAGAGCCGACCCAAGCGAGCGGGCGGATATAGCCGCTTTCGAGGTTGTTGGCGCGAATGACTTCGCATTGCGCTGCGTTGAGTTGCTCGGGTGTGAAGGGCAAGTGCATGCGCAAAATCTTCGCGCTGTTGAAGAAACGCTCCGTGTGTTCGCGCAGCCGAAAAATCGCGGTCCCTTTGTCTGTTTTGTAAGCGCGAACCCCTTCAAATGCGCCGCAGCCATAGTGCAAGGTGTGGGTGAGCACGTGAATTTTGGCGTCGCGCCATTCCACGAGTTCTCCGTCCATCCAAATTTTGCCATCACGGTCGGCCATTGAGGGGGGCATTGCAGACATGTTGAGTCCTTGAATTGATCACCGCTTCCAAGCCCTGCGCTTGAAAGATCGAGCAAATAATTGTAATGAGCCTAGCTCACAGACAAGACGCAGTTGGCGACAAATCCAACAAAAATATCTGCGTCGAATCACCAACTATGGCTTGACGACTGCGATTTGCTCTGAGGTTTTGCCAAACCGCCGCTCTCGCTGCTTGTACCAAGCAATCGCTGCGTCCAGCGCCTTGGCGTCAAAGTCGGGCCACAGCGTGTCTGTGAAATACAGCTCTGTGTAAGCCGACTGCCACAGCAAAAAATTGCTCAGCCGGCATTCACCACCGGTGCGAATGAGCAAATCAGGCTCGGGGATCCCTTGCGTCAGCAGGTTTTGGCGAATGGCATCTTCATCAAATGCATGGGGAGATGCACCCGGATGACTCGCCATCCATTGCCGCACGGCTGACACCAGTTCAGAGCGCCCGCCGTAATTGGCGGCCACGTTGACTTGGATTCGATCACCCGCCGCAGTCATGTGCTCAGCATGAGCAATGGCGTCGCGAAGTTCAGAAGAAAACTCGGAGATATCACCGAGGATCTTGAGACGCACGCCTCGCTCGACCATCCCCTTGAGCTCCCCCTTGAGATGCTTGAGGAAAAGGCCCATCAGCGCACTGACTTCTTCCGCCGGACGCGCCCAATTTTCAGTGCTGAAGGCATACAGCGTGATGTGCTCGATCTCCAAGGCCGCACACGCTTTGATTACTTGTTTCGCTTGCAACGCCCCTTTTGCGTGACCAGCCACGCGCGGCAAATGCCGCTGTTTGGCCCATCGCCCGTTGCCATCCATGATGAAGGCCAAATGGCGAAGTGGGGGTGCTGATAAATTTGACATGCGTCTAGTTTAAGGGGTGGGGCCGAAGTTCGCCACGATTTGTTTCGAGGCTTTTGACCCGTTGAATGGCCTCTTCGACTCGATCCACGCCGACCAACTCCATGCCGTCAATCGCCGCATCTTTGTGTTTGGGGAGATTGGCTCTGGGGACGATGGCATGGGTGAAACCCAGCTTTGCCGCTTCTTTGAGCCGCTCTTGCCCCCGTGGGGCCGGTCGAATTTCACCGGCTAGACCGATCTCGCCAAAGGCGACGAGCCCGTTGGGTAGCGCTTGGCCACGCAAGCTGCTGTGGATGGACAGCACAATCGCCAGATCCGCGGCAGGCTCGCCAATCCGAACACCGCCGACGGCATTCACGAACACATCCTGATCCGCACAGGCGACACCTGCGTGGCGATGTAAAACCGCCAACAACATGGCCAAACGGTCCCGATCAAGCCCGACACTCAAACGCCGGGGGGACGCGCCGCCCATGTCCACCAGCGCTTGGATTTCGACCAGCAAAGGCCGTGTGCCTTCTAGGGTAACGAGCACACTGGAGCCAGGGACTGGCTGGGTGTGCTGGCTGAGAAAAATCGCTGACGGGTTGGAGACGCCTTTGAGGCCCTTTTCCGTCATCGCGAAGACGCCCATCTCGTTGGCTGCACCGAAGCGGTTTTTGATCGCTCGCACCATCCGGTAGTTCGAGTGGCTGTCGCCTTCGAAATACAGCACGGTATCAACCATGTGTTCCAAGACACGCGGGCCAGCCAATGCCCCTTCTTTGGTGACGTGGCCGACCAAGACCATGGTGATGCCTTGGTCCTTTGCAACGCGGGTGAGGGCTGCGGCACACTCTCGAACCTGGGCCACCGAGCCTGGGGCTGATGACAAGGTGTCCGTTGCGATGGTTTGGATCGAATCGATCACGCATGTGCGGGCGTTTTCGGATTGAAGTGTGGCCAGAATGCGCTCCAGGGAAATCTCAGCCATCACGCGCACTGGGCTGTTGTCCAGCCCTAGCCGCTGCGCACGCATCGCAACTTGTGCTGCAGACTCCTCGCCGGTGATGTAGAGCGTGGGTTCATGTTGTGCCAGCCGTGCCATGGCTTGAAGCAGCAGCGTGGACTTGCCGATCCCAGGATCTCCACCAATCAAGACCACTGCGCCATCAACC
>JALQVJ010000191.1 GCA_023260355.1 Burkholderiaceae bacterium
GCACCCAAGGTGGTGTACGAGCTTGAGCACATGGGTATGCCGTTTGACCGCAACCCAGACGGCACGATTTATCAGCGCCCCTTCGGCGGCCATACCGCCAACTACGGCGAAAAGCCTGTGCAACGCGCCTGCGCGGCAGCAGACCGCACCGGCCACGCCATGTTGCACACGCTGTATCAAGCCAACGTTGAAGCCGGCACCACGTTCTTTGTGGAGTGGATGGCGCTGGACTTGATTCGCGACGCCGAAGGCGCCGTGGTGGGCGTCACCGCCCTCGAAATGGAAACGGGTGAGACCTACATCCTGCAAGCCAAAGCCACGATGTTGGCGACTGGCGGCGCAGGCCGCATCTTCCAGGCCTCCACCAACGCGTTCATCAACACGGGTGACGGTTTGGGCATGGCAGCGCGCGCTGGCATTCCGCTAGAAGACATGGAGTTTTGGCAGTTCCACCCCACCGGCGTGGCCGGTGCTGGCGTGTTGCTGACCGAAGGTTGCCGTGGCGAAGGCGCGATTTTGCTCAACAGCGAAGGCGAGCGCTTCATGGAGCGCTATGCGCCCACGTTGAAAGATTTGGCGCCCCGTGACTTTGTGTCCCGCTGCATGGGCCAAGAGATTTTGGAAGGCCGTGGCTGTGGCCCCAACAAAGACTACATCTTGCTGAAGCTGGACCACTTGGGCGCAGAGACCATCCACAAGCGTCTGCCCTCTGTGTACGAGATTGGCGTCAACTTCGCCAACGTGGATATCACCCGCGAGCCCATTCCCGTTGTGCCCACGATTCACTACCAGATGGGTGGTATCCCCACCAACATCCACGGTCAAGTGGTCGAGCAAAAGAACGGCGTTGACGATCACCCCGTCCCCGGCCTGTATGCCGTTGGCGAATGTTCATGCGTGAGCGTGCACGGTGCCAACCGTTTGGGCACCAACTCTTTGCTGGACTTGTTGGTGTTCGGCAAAGCCGCTGGTGACCACGTGGTGGCCAACGTTGACCCCAAGGCTGGTTTCCCCGAGTTGCCCGCCAACGCTGGCGAGCAGAGCTTGGCCCGCTTGGCCCGCTTGGACAACTGCAAAGACGGCGAGTACGCACAAGACGTGGCCAACGATATGCGCCAAATCATGCAAGCGCATGCTGGTGTGTTCCGCAGCCAAGAGAACATGGATGAGGGCGTGCGCCAAATTGCCGCCCTGCGTGCCCGCGTCGCCAACATCGGTTTGAAAGACAACTCCAAGGTGTTCAACACCGCGCGCATCGAAGCGCTGGAAGTCGAGAACCTGATGGAAGCAGCCCAAGCAACCATGGAAAGCGCAGCTGCACGCAAAGAGTGCCGTGGCGCCCACTTGGTGCGTGACTACGAACATGATGCAGACCACCCCACGGCACCTCTGGGTCGCGACGACGCGAACTGGATGAAGCACACCCTGTGGTACAGCGAAGGCAACCGCCTGGACTACAAGCCTGTTCGCATGCAACCTTTGACCATTGCCAGCGTACCTCCCAAGGTTCGTACCTTCTGATCGCGCATAGAGACCGGAGAAACACATGGAAAAACGCACCTTCAAAATCTATCGCTACGACCCTGATAAGGACGCCAAGCCTTACATGCAGACCATCGAGATTGAACTCGAGGGCAACGAGCGCATGTTGTTGGACGCTCTGATCAAGCTCAAAGCGGTTGACCCCACGCTGTCCTTCCGCCGCTCCTGCCGCGAAGGCGTTTGTGGCTCTGACGCGATGAACATCAACGGCAAAAATGGCCTGGCTTGCTTGACAAACTTGCGCACGCTGCCCGGCACGATCACGTTGAAGCCGCTGCCCGGCCTGCCCGTGGTGCGTGACTTGATCGTGGACATGACGCTGTTCTTCAAGCAGTACCACTCAATCAAGCCTTACCTGATCAACCACTCTCAAGCCCCTGAAAAAGAGCGCTTGCAGTCGCCCGAGCAGCGCGATGAGTTGAACGGTTTGTACGAGTGCATCTTGTGTGCCTCATGCTCAACCAGCTGCCCCAGCTTCTGGTGGAACCC
>JALQVJ010000199.1 GCA_023260355.1 Burkholderiaceae bacterium
CGCACTTGCTCAGGGCTCAGGCCGCCCCGCTCGCGCAGCGCCTTCAGCGCCTTGGCTCCTGCATAGATGCGCAGCGCTTTCATGGATCAGAGCCCCTTGAGTTTGGCAAACGCGCTGGCCATCGCCGAGCCACTGGCCGCTTCGTTGTGACCGCGCTTGGCGTGCTGGGCGTGCCCGCGAGAGGGCTTTTCTCGCATGGATGGATCTCGGCTTGCACCGGGATTGGCGTCCAGCTTCATGGTCAGGCTGATGCGCTTTCGAGGCGCATCCACTTCGAGCACCTTGACCTTGACAATTTGTCCGGCCTTGACCACCTCGTGGGCGTCTTGCACAAATCGGTTGCTGAGCTGGCTCACATGCACCAGACCATCTTGGTGCACACCGATATCCACAAAGGCACCAAACGCGGCGACGTTGGACACGGTGCCCTCTAGCACCATACCCGGCAGCAAATCAGCGATGTCCTGCACGCCTTCATTGAAGCGCGCCACCACGAAATCGGGACGCGGATCTCGCCCCGGCTTCTCCAACTCCTTGAGGATGTCGCTGACGGTGAGTGCGCCAAACTCAGGCGTGGTGAACGCCTCTGGCTTCAAAGGCTTGAGCGCAGCGCCCTGCCCCATGATTTGTTCAATGGGGCGCTGCACTGCCGCCAAAATGCGTTCAACCACAGGGTATGTCTCTGGGTGAACGCCAGTCATATCGAGCGGATTGTCACCGTCCCTGATGCGCAAAAATCCAGCACATTGCTCAAACGTTTTGGGCCCTAAACCCGTGACTTCAAGCAACTGCTGGCGCGTTCTGAACGCGCCGTGCTGGTCGCGCCAGCGCACCACTGACGCCGCCACGGAGGCCGACAAACCGGAAACCCGCGTGAGCAACGGCGCACTCGCGGTGTTCAGATCCACACCGACACCGTTCACACAATCTTCCACCACGGCGTCCAATTGTTTGGACAACTCGGTCTGATTGACATCGTGTTGATACTGCCCCACGCCGATCGACTTGGGATCAATCTTGACCAATTCAGCCAGAGGATCTTGCACCCGGCGGGCGATAGACAC
>JALQVJ010000211.1 GCA_023260355.1 Burkholderiaceae bacterium
GAATTCGACCGGTAGGCAGGCCAGCGTCATCGCACTCTAACTCAACCGCGATCAAATGCTGAATGCCAAACGCTTGCGCAATGGGTCCGGTGACAAAGGCATTGGTTGCAGTCACGATGATCAACTCATCACCTTGCGCGCGGTGGCGTTCGACGAGCGCAAGGGCAGACGGTCGAATCGCCGGCTCAATGACCTCTTGCATGAATTGTCGGTGTGCTGCTGCGTTGGTTTGCACATCCCGCTCTCGCAACGGGGCGGTCGTGAATGCCACGAACTCCTCGAGGTTGAGGGTGCCAGCTTTGTACTGCTCGTAGTAGCGATCGCTGGCAGCCGCGTAATCAGCCGCTTGGCGCCAGCCCAATTTGACCGTGAAATGCCCCCATGAATGATCCGAGTCAATGGGCAATAGGGTGTGATCCAGATCGAAAAGCGCCAAGTTCATGAATGTTCCAGCATGGATTTAATCAAAGGGACGGTCAGCGCACGCTGGTGTTCCAGAGCATAGGCGTCCATGTGTTCTAGCAACAGCATCAGGCTGGTGAGATCGCGGGAGAATCGCTTGATCATGTAGCCAACGACGTCCTCACCGAGCACGAGACCGCGCGCAGCGGCTGCGCGCTGCAGCACTGCCACACGCTGCTGTTCGCTCAACGGACGCAACTCAAGCACCAACCCTTGCGCCAATCGCGTGCGCAGGTCAGCCCTGCAGCTCCAATCAGCTGGTGGGTGCTGTGCCGTGGCGATCACCGAAGGCCTGGCCTGCGGCAGCATGCTTTGCGTACTCGCAAGCCAATTGAATGCAACCGCTTGACGCGTTTCATCCCACGCGTCGACGCCATCAAACAAGAGGGCCGACCAGTCTTCACTAAAAGCCAGTGGCTCGCTATCCATGTCCTGGGACAACCACCCAACTTGCCGACCCGCCGACCATTCACGGGCGCGCCAGGCTTGCAGCACATGCGATTTGCCGCTCCCAGTAGCCCCCCACAACAGCAACGGCACGGCCGGCTCCCGACCCTGTTCTCTGGCCAGGGCCTCCTGAATCGCCCGCCATGCCAGGGTGTTGTCAGCGACCTCGAAATTTGAAAAGTCGGGGGCAGGTGCGGTGCTCAAGTCGAGCGCAAGTTGCCTCATGATTGATACATTGAACTCTGGGTGTAGGCCGCTTGCAGACGCCTGAGCGCTACCACCAACACCGCACTAACGGGGAGGGCAATCAACACACCAATGAATCCCAACACGTGGCCGAAAGCCATGAGAGCGAAGATCACAGCGATCGGGTTCAACCCAATCGCTTCACCGACAAAACGAGGTGTCAACCAAAACCCCTCGATCAGCTGGCCTGCGATGTAAACACCAGCAACCAAGGCCACGCCAAACCAGGCCTGAAATTGCAAGGCCGCCGCCGTCACACCCAACACCAAACCCACACCAAAACCGACGTAGGGAACAAAGACAGCCAGCCCAGTGAAAAGCCCAATCGGCAGCGCCAACTGCAACCCGACCAATGCAAGCGCGGCGCTATACCACACTGCCAGAGACAACATCACCAAACCTTGGCCACGCATGTATTGACCCAGCACGCGATCGGTGTCTTGGCAAAAGACTTGCACCGGCGTCTTCCAAGCAAGCGGCACCCAAGCCAAAGCCTGGCGCAACACCTTGTCCCAGTCCAGCAGCAGATAAAACGCCAACACTGGGGTCAACACGACGCTACCGACGAAGGCCACCAACGCGCTGCCACCAATTCGGGCTGAGGCCAGCAGGGACTGCAAGATGTCTGTCTCGTGGCCTGCGAGAGCGGTCTTGAGCATGTTTCGAATGGCATCGACGTCGATGGCGATCGAGGTGCCGATATGGCCCCCCAGGGGCTGCAAATGCACATTCAGCCATTCAGCCCACATCGGGATTTGCTCTCTCAGAATCGGCACTTGTCGCGTGATCACAGGAACCACCAGGAACACCAAAACCGCCGCCCCAACAACCAACACCAGCAGACTCAGGGTCACCGCCATCGCCCGGGGCAGACGCCACGCGTGCAGACGCTCGACCAATGGGTGCAGCAAATATGCGACTGCAAACGCCACAACGAAAGGCGCCAAGACCGGTGCCATGAACTGAATCACCCACACCGCGACGGCTGCGACAGCGCTCCAAGCCAGTGCTTTCTGAGTGGTGGGGGATAAGTTCATGCGGTGGCTCTACGTACAATAGCGGGATTGCCCACTGGTGGCTGGCCCTCGATTGGGTTCAGCGCCCCATTTTACGGTTCTCTCATGTCCAAAACCCCCATTTCATACAAAGACGCTGGTGTTGACATTGATGCTGGCGATGCCTTGGTCGAGCGAATCAAGCCCCTGGCCAAGAAAACCATGCGCGAGGGCGTCATGGCCAGCATCGGCGGCTTCGGCGCGCTTTTCGAAGTCCCCAAGCGGTACAAAGAACCTGTTTTGGTCAGCGGAACTGACGGCGTAGGCACCAAATTGCGCTTGGCCTTCGAATGGGGAATCCATGACACCGTGGGTATCGATTTGGTGGCGATGAGCGTGAACGATGTGCTCGTGCAAGGCGCAGAGCCCCTGTTCTTCTTGGATTACTTTGCTTGCGGCAAGCTGGACGTGGATACCGCGGCCAGCGTGATTGGTGGTATTGCAGCCGGTTGTGAAGCTTCAGGTTGTGCGCTGATCGGTGGCGAAACCGCGGAAATGCCTGGCATGTACCCCGAGGGTGAATACGATCTGGCCGGTTTTGCGGTTGGGGCTGTTGAGAAGTCAAAAATCCTCACGGGTGCACAAGTGAGGGCCGGCGACGTCGTGATCGGCTTGGCCAGCCATGGCGTGCACTCGAATGGCTTTTCATTGGTGCGCAAATGCATCGAACGCGCTGGTGCGGACTGCCCCCAAACCCTGGATGGCAAACCCTTCAAATCAGCCATCATGGCGCCCACCCGCTTGTATGTGAAGTCGGTGTTGGCAGCGCTGCAAGAGCACCCCATCAAAGCACTCGCTCACATCACTGGCGGCGGTCTGCTGGAAAACATTCCTCGCGTCTTGCCCGAGGGCACGGGCGCTGATTTGGTGCGCAGCCGTTGGCCTCGGACCGAACTATTTGACTGGTTGCAGGCCACAGCAGGCATTGATGATGTGGAGATGAACCGCACCTTCAATAATGGCATCGGCATGG
>JALQVJ010000258.1 GCA_023260355.1 Burkholderiaceae bacterium
TGCGGGTGAGGTTGAAGAGCGCGGTATTCGCGGACAGGCCACACCTGAGCAAGCCCGAGAACTCGCGGAAGAGGGCATCGCGGTGATGGCACTGCCGATCCCAGATTTCGCCAAGCACACACTCCAGTGACGCCTCAGGGGTAAAGCCCACGGAGCTGTCTGGCGCGCAGAATGCGCTCGCAGGCAATCACAAAGGTCGCTGTGCGCAAAGATATGCCTCGCTCTTGCGCCAATCGCCATATGGCGTCGAATGCCCCCAGCATGATGTGCTCTAGGCGTTGATTGACTTCGTCCTCGGTCCAAAAATAGCTGGCGAAGTCTTGCACCCACTCGAAGTAGCTGACGATCACGCCTCCCGCGTTGGCCACGACATCCGGGACAATCGTGACCCCCATATCCTCGAGCAGATCGTCTGCGCCCGTGGTGGTGGGGCCATTGGCCCCCTCAACAATAACCTTGGCTTGGATGCGCATGGCGTTGTGCTCTGTGATTTGATTCTCCAATGCCGCAGGGATCAGCACGTCACAGGGTGTATTCCAAAATGCATCCGCGCTGATGGCTTCACACTGTGGGCAGCCCACCACTGAACCCGCGGCTCTGTGGTGCTCGGTGGCGACATCCAGGTCAATGCCGTTGGGTTGGTAAATCGCGCCTCCATGGTCAGCCAATGCCACAATCAGCGCGCCGTGGGCCTGCAACAATTTGGCGGCCACGCTGCCAACATTGCCGAAACCTTGCACGGCCACACGACACCCATCAAGTTGCAGACCCTGCCGAGTGAGCGTCTCTCGGGTGGCAAAAAAGACACCCATACCAGTCGCCTCTTTGCGCCCTTGGGACCCACCCAATTCCACGGGCTTGCCAGTCACAACACCCGTGGTGTTGGCGCCTTGATTCATGGCGTAGGTGTCCATCATCCATGCCATCACTTGTGCATCGGTGTTCACATCTGGGGCAGGAATGTCCACCTGAGGTCCGATGAAGCCACCGAGTTCACTGGTGTAGCGGCGCGTGACACGCTCCAGCTCCGCGCGTGAATACAACTTCGGATCAATGCGGATGCCACCTTTGGCTCCGCCAAATGGCAGATTCATGGCGGCGTTCTTGATGGACATCCAAGCCGATAAGGCCATGACTTCAGAAAGACACACGTCGGGATGGAACCGGACGCCGCCCTTGCCAGGACCGCGAGATGTGTTGTGTTGCACGCGGTACCCTTCAAAGTGGGCCATCGTGCCGTTGTCCAATCGAATTGGGACATCCACAACGAGGATGCGTCGGGGCCGTTTGAGTGTCTCGAGTAAGTGCTGAAAATCACCCAAGTGCGGGGCAACGCGGTCGACTTGTGACAAGTAATTGCCCCAAGGGCCGACGTCTTCGCTGTTGAGGTAAGAGGGCAGGCTTGCATTCATCTGGCGCTTTCGGGTCTGGTGTTGCAAGCAACTGTATGCGCCGCAAGATGCCCCGTCTAACGCCGTTTGCGCATCAGCCCATGAGCGCGATGCATGGTGCCTTGCAACCCCTCCTGCGCAGTGCGCGCGGGACGAAGCGTGGTTCGGGCTGAGAGCTACTTGCGGGCTGCGCGCAAGCGTCGGTACACCGTCGCGCGCCCGATGCCCAGCTGCTTCGCTGCCAACGTGACATTGCCTTTGGCCTCTTCCACAGCCCGTTTGATGACCGCATCCTTGAGGGTATGCAACGGCGTGCGCTCTGGCGCCATGTGCAATGGGTTGCCAGCACGGTGGCACGCAACCTGCATGTGAAGCCCGTGCCATGTGGGCAGCGTTTGGGCTTCTGCGGCGTTGACCATATCGAACAACCGCTCGACTGGCACAGCCCAGATATCGCTGGCGTGTCCGCTTTGCTGTCCGGCAGCCATAAGGGTATGGCCCAGCATTTGTCGGGCAGGCGAATTGGCGCCAACGACATAGCCGTCCTCATCTAAAAAAAGAAGCCCATCGGCTTCATGGCCCAAACTCTCACCCAGCCAATTGAAACGCACGACCAGCGCATGGCGAACGGACAGTGACAATGCGTTCTCGATTTGCCGAGCAGCACGCGACACCAGGTGCTTTAGCTCACGCCGTTCCGGGGTTTCGATCCCCGTCAAATCCAGCATGCCCATGCAGTCACCTTTGGGCCCAAAGAGTGGCGCACCGGCGCAACTGAATATGGCGTTGTCCTTGAAAAAGTGCTCGCCCTGATGCAACCACACTGAGCGCTGTTCATGCAATGCGGCGCCAATCGCCGTGGTGCCCACCGCACGCTCTGAGAGGTCGACGCCGATTCGGGCGAGGTCACGCGCACGAATGTCTGATTCCAAGGCTGGGCCTTGTGCATCGATCACGACGCCGTCGGCGTCGGTCAGCAGGGCGAAATACCGCTGGTCGGCGATCGTCTCAACCAAGCGCGTCATGATGGGGTGGGCCACTTGGACGATACCCTGATTGGCTTCGCTTCGGCGTTGCATTTCTTGGCGTGACACTGGGTTGAAGGCCACCCGCTGCTCGGCCTGCAAGCCCTGATCCAGGCAACGCTGCCATGACGCCATCAGCCAAGGGGTCATGCCGAGGCTTGGCGTGGGCCTCCCCTGCCCATTGAGGCACAGCTCTCGCGCTTGCTCAATTTGATGCTGTCGATCGATAGGGGTGGGAAGATTCATGGCGGCCAGTGTCTCAAATTGAGATTTTTATATCAGAGTCGAGGGAAATCCGGGTTATCCCTAGTGCTCGCCCGCACCGGAAATCTCAAGATGTGCCTTTGCGTTCAACGTACCAAACAGAGGAGTCAACTAGCATGCAAGTGGAAATTAAAGTCAACGGAAAGGCGCGCTCAGCCAATGTGGCGGGTAACACGCTGTTGGTGCAGATGTTGCGCGACGACTTGGGGCTGACCGGTACGCACGTGGGCTGTGATACCTCCCAATGCGGGGCCTGCACCGTCGTCATGAATGGCCGCGCCGTCAAGTCATGCTCAGTCATGGCTGCCCAAGCCCAAGGCGCAGAAGTCACGACGATCGAAGGGCTGGCGCAACCAGACGGCACACTGCACCCCATGCAAGCGGCATTCAAAGACTGCCACGGCTTGCAGTGCGGTTTTTGCACCACCGGCATGGTCATGAGTGCCGTGAACTTGGTCGAGCGAAGCCCAGTCAAGTTGGACGAGGCTGCAGTGCGCGAGGGCCTCGAAGGCAACCTCTGCCGCTGCACAGGCTATCAAAACATTGTCAAAGCTGTGCTGCAGGGCCAAGACGCCATGCGCAGTGCATAAACCAAGGAGAACGCCATGGGAGCAACCGATTTAGCCAACCTGCCGCACATTGGTGAAGCCGTTCGACGCAAGGAGGATGTCCGCTTCCTCACGGGTGCTGGCAATTACACCGATGACATCAACGTCGCGGGACAAACCCACGCCGTGTTCGTGCGCTCGCCGCATGCGCATGCCAAGATCAACAGTGTCGATGTTGCCGCCGCAGAGGCCATGCCCGGCGTCGTCAAGGTTTACACCGGCGCTGACCTCGAAGGCCAAATGGGTGGACTGCCTTGTGGTTGGTTGATCACGGACACCGACGGGCAACCCATGAAAGAGCCGCCCCACCCCGTGCTCGCGCAGGGCAAGGCCCGCTATGTGGGCGACCACGTTGCCATGGTGGTGGCGGAAACCTTGCAGCAGGCCAAGGACGCCGCAGAGGCGGTTGTGGTTGATTACACGCCGCTGCCTGCTGCGGTGACTTGCTCGCAAGCCAAAACATCGGAAGCACTGCATGCCGAAGCGCCTGACAACCATTGCTACAAGTGGGCGATTGGTGACAAGGCTGCGGTGGACAGCGTATTTGAAAAAGCGGCTCACATCACGAAGCTCGATTTGATCAACAACCGCTTGGTCCCCAACGCCATGGAGCCCCGCGCTGCGCTGGCGCAGTACAACCGGGCTTCTGACGAATACACGCTGCACGTATCCAATCAAAACCCACACGTCGAGCGCCTGCTCATGACGGCGTTTGTGCTGGGTTTGCCCGAGCACAAGGTTCGTGTCATTGCACCTGACGTGGGTGGTGGTTTTGGTTCCAAAATCTATTTGTACGCAGAAGACGTGGCCTTGACATGGGCTTCAAAGCAATTGAACCGTCCCATCAAATGGACCTGCGAGCGGGGCGAGGCGTTCCTGAGCGACGCGCACGGCCGCGACCACGAATCGCACGCCGAGATGGCCATGGATGCGAACGGCAAATTCCTGGCGCTTCGGGTGCACACCGACGCCAACTTGGGCGCTTACTTGTCCACGTTTGCGACGGCGGTGCCGACCATTTTGTACGCCACGCTGTTGGCAGGTCAGTACACCACGCCGCAGGTCTATGTGGAGGTGGATGCTTGGTTCACGAATACCGCTCCGGTCGATGCGTACCGCGGTGCAGGCAGACCGGAAGCCACCTACTTGCTGGAGCGATTGGTGACCCGTTGTGCTTGGGATATGGGCTTGAGCCAAGCTGAGATCCGCAAACGCAATTTCATCACCGAATTTCCCTACCAAACGCCGGTCGCACTGCAGTACGACACAGGTGACTTCCATGCATGCATGGATCAAGCCCAAGAGCTGGCGGAGGTGGCGGGATTTGAGCAGCGCAAAGCAGCCTCGGCAGCCAAGGGCCTGCTGCGCGGCATTGGCTACTCGAGCTACATCGAAGCTTGCGGCATCGCACCTTCGAACATCGCAGGGGCCTTGGGCGCACGTGCTGGCTTGTTTGAGTGTGGTGAAGTGCGCGTGCACCCCACAGGTAGCGTGACGGTATTTACTGGTTCGCACAGCCACGGGCAGGGTCACGAGACCACGTTTGCGCAAGTCGTTGCGGCTCGCCTGGGTCTGAGTGTGGATCAAGTCGATGTCGTCCACGGTGACACCGGCCGTGTTCCATTCGGCATGGGCACCTATGGCTCGCGCTCGATTTCGGTCGGCGGTGCAGCCATCATGCGCGCGTTGGACAAAATCGAGGCCAAGGCCAAGAAAATTGCCGCGCACCTGATGGAGGCGAGCGATGAGGATATTGAGTTCGCCAATGGCAACTTCACGGTCAAAGGCACGGATAAAACCATCCCGTTTGCTCAAGTTGCGCTGACCGCATACGTGCCGCACAACTATCCGCTGGATAAGTTGGAGCCAGGTTTGAATGAAACCGCGTTTTACGATCCTACGAACTTCACGTTCCCCGGCGGCACGTACATCTGTGAGGTCGAGATTGACCCCAACACGGGTGTCACGCGCGTCGATCGTTTCACGGCAGTCGATGACTTTGGCACGATCATCAATCCGATGATTGTCGAGGGACAAGTCCATGGCGGTTTGGTCCAGGGGATTGGACAGGCGTTGATGGAGAACTGTGTCTACGATCCAGAGTCCGGCCAGTTGCTGACAGGCAGTTTCCAAGACTACGCGATGCCGCGCGCAGATGACTTCCCTCAATTCAAGTTGGGACACGTTTGCACGCCTTGCACACACAACCCGCTTGGTACCAAGGGGTGCGGCGAGGCCGGTGCGATCGGCTCACCACCCGCAGTCATCAACGCCGTGTTGGATGCGCTCGCGCCAGTCGGTGTGAAGGATTTTGATATGCCCGCTACGCCCGCTCGAGTCTGGGCGGCGATCCAAGCGGCCAAAGCCTGATCGGCAGATATCTAGGAGAACTACAAATGTACGCATGTGAATATGAACGTCCCGCTTCAGTCGATCAAGCTGTTGCTTTGATCAACGGGGGTGGCCAGGCACTTTCAGGCGGTCAGACCTTGATCGCAACCATGAAGCAGCGCTTGGCTGCACCTGGCACCTTGGTTGATTTGGGTGGTATCAAGGATCTTCAGGGCATCCGCATGGATGGTGACCAACTGGTGATTGGCGCCATGACGTGCCACGCAGACGTCGCTGAGAGTGATGTGGTCAAAGGCGCGATTCCCGCACTCGCGGAATTGGCAGGCGGCATTGGTGACCGCCAGGTTCGTGCGCGTGGCACCATCGGCGGCTCGCTGGCGAACAACGATCCAGCCGCTTGTTACCCATCAGCCGTGCTGGCGCTGGGTGCGACGGTGATCACAAACCGCCGCAAAATTGCCGCCGACGATTTCTTCTTGGGCATGTACGCCACGGCGCTTGAGCCTGGAGAAATCATCACGGCTGTGGCGTTCCCTAAGGCCCAAGCAGCGGCCTATGAGAAGTTCAAACAGCAGGCATCTCGATTTGCTTTGGTGGGTGTCTTCGTTGCCAAAACCTCGGGTGGCGTGCGTGTCGCGGTGACTGGCGCTGGATCTGGCGTTTTCCGTTGTGCGCCCTTGGAGGCGGCTTTGAACGCTGACTTCAGCGCCAAGGCGGCTGCCGCTGTTAAAGTTTCAGCCGATGGGTTGAATAGCGATATTCACGGCACTGCAAATTACCGAGCCCATTTGATTGGTGTCATGACGCAACGCGCAGTAGCGAAAGCCTGAGCCAGTGCGTTGCCGTTTGCATTCGCCGCAAGGTGATGCAGACGATTTAAGGTTCACGGGGCACTGGCGTGCCCCGTTTTTATTTGAGTGGACTTGTGTTGAACTCCATTGATGAAGTGATCTTGGCCCTGCAACAGGAGGGTTACTATGCCGACCGCCGCTTGGCGACATCGGTGTTCTTGGCGCTTAAGTTGCAAAGGCCGCTTTTGTTAGAGGGTGAGCCGGGTGTTGGCAAAACAGAGTTGGCCAAGGCCTTGGCCAAGGCTTTGCAGCGCGTGTTGATTCGATTGCAGTGCTATGACGGGTTAGAGCAGCGCGAGGCGCTTTATGAATGGAATTACGCCGCGCAGTTGTTGCATATGCGGGCTGCCGAAGCCCAAGGACGCGTGCAAGGCAATCTGAATATCGCCGAGGTCGAACAAGAGGTCTATCAGGATCAGTATCTGATTCATCGCCCCCTGTTGCAGGCGCTGCAGGCGCCTCAGCCAGGCGCGGTTTTGTTGATCGATGAAGTGGATCGCGCAGACGAGCCCTTTGAGGCGTTTCTCCTGGAGTATCTGGGCGAGTTCCAGATCACCATTCCAGAGTTGGGGGTCATGAAGGCTCAAGCGACCCCGGTCACGATTTTGACCAGCAACCGCACGCGGGATTTGAACGATGCGGTGAAGCGCCGGTGTCTCTACCATTGGGTCGATTACCCCGACCGCGATCGCGAGCTCGATATTGTTCGCACGCGGGTGCCTGAGGCGAGTGAAACGCTGGCGCGCCAGGTCGCGGAGTTTGTGAATCGGTTGCGCTCACAGCCCATGGCAACGCAATTTGGGCGTGCGCCTGGGATCGCCGAGAGCGTCGATTGGGCCAAGGCGTTGGTGGCGATGGACACGCTGATTGTGGACCCTGAGGTTCTCACGCAAACCGCAGGGGTGCTATTCAAGCAGCGCGAGGACGTGGCGGCGCTGACGCCAGAGGTTTTGAGTCAATTGTTCTCTGAGCCTGAAGCCAAGAACTGAACGGACTGCCAGCCACGCCATGGAATTGGGAGATGCACGCCGCGGCAAATTGGCCACCAATTTGGTGGGTTTCGGTCGCGCCTTGCGCCGAGCGGGTTTGCCTGTCGACAGCGACCGCATCGCGGTGGCCACTGAGGCATTGATGTTGACGGGCATGGAGTCAAGACTTGATTGGAACAGTGCCTTGGAGTCGGTCTTTGTCAGTGACCCAAGCCAGCGCGTGGTGTTCCAAGAGTTATTTGACGCCTACTTTCGCGATCCCGAAGTGGCCAATAAGTTGTTGGCCCAGTTGCTGCCTCAGTCTCAAGGCAAAGCGCAAGCGAACAAACAACGCATGCGCACGCAAGACGCCTTGCGTCCCGCGGTGCCCAATCACCCAGTGGCGGAAAAGAAGCCCGATGAGTCAGTGCGTTTCGACGCGGCCATGACCGCCAGTCAGACCAAACGCCTGCATCGGGCGGACTTCAATACGCTGTCGGCCAGCGAGTTTGCGTTGGTGCAGCAGCTCGTGCGTGATATCGCATTGCCGTTCCCCAAAATTTCAGCCCGCCGTTATGTTCCCAAGCGCCAATCGGCATTGTTGGATTGGTCTCGCATGGTGAGCACAACGGCGCGATTGGGCGGTGAGTGTGTGCAACTGCCGCACATGGGCCGTGCGCAGGAGGTGTTACCGCTGTTGGTGCTGGTCGACGTCTCGGGCTCGATGGAGCGCTACGTGCGAATGCTCTTGGCGTATTTGCATGCCGCATTGCAGCGCGGCGCTGCCAGAGGTCGTGCATGGCGAGTAGGCCGGCGAGACGTGTTTGCCTTTGGCACAGGGCTCACTGATTTGTCCCCGGCCTTTGCTTTGCCAGACACGGATGAGATGCTGGATGCTGTGCAGAGCTTGGTCCACGACTTTGCGGGCGGCACTCGGCTGGGCGATTCCCTGGCTCAGTTGCGGCGCGATTACCCACGCCGCTTGGTGGGCAAGCGCACGGTGGTTTTGCTCATCAGTGACGGTCTTGATACTGGGGATGTCGCCGCGCTGGACTCTGAGCTGCTGTGGTTGAATCGGCATACGCGCAAATTGTTGTGGTTGAATCCGCTCCTGCGATTTGATGCGTACCAACCCGTGGCCGCAGGCGCCCGTGTCTTGCATGCGCGAGCACACGCCAGCGTTGCCGTTCACAATATTGAACATCTCAAAGATTTAGCTCGCAGCGTCGAGCGTGTCCTCAAGGAGTGATGACGATGGAAATGCAAGGTAGCCGAGATCTCGGTGTGACACAACAACAAGCGTGGGACGCGTTGAATGACCCCGAAGTGCTCAAGGCTTGTATCCCGGGCTGTGAAAAGGTCGACCCGAATGGCGACAATGCATACACCGTTGGTATGGCGTTGCGCATTGGTCCAGTCGCGGCTCGGTTCACCGGTGCAATCACGTTGACAAACATCCAGGCGCCCAACAGTTATGAATTGAACTTTGAGGGCCAAGGTGGGCCCGCTGGATTTGGCAAAGGCGGGTCGAAAGTCACGCTGACCCCGATTGAAGGTGGCACGCGCTTGGACTATGAAGTGACTGCGCAGGTCGGCGGCAAAGTGGCTCAGTTGGGGCAGCGATTGATCGATGGCGCTGCGCGCTCGTTGGCGGAGGATTTTTTCAAGCGTTTCGATGCTGAAATGGGACGCCGGTACGCAGAGCAGCCCGCCGCGACCAGTGTGGGTTCTGCCACGCCGGCGCTCGCCACAAACCAAGTGGTTGATCCTTTGGCGACGGTTTGGGCGCCATTGGGCTGGGGGTTGGCTTCGTTTGTGGTGATGTCGCTGATCGTTTGGTTGGCTTGATCGTTCAAAGGGGATCACAGTGGAAAATTTGGATGTCATGGTCTTGCGCACGCTATTGAAGTGGCGGCGTGCAGGTCAGCGGGCGTTGATGGCCACAGTGATCCGAACTTGGGGATCTTCGCCTCGACCCATCGGTTCCATCATGGCGTTGTGCGAGGATGGTGCAGTTGTCGGGTCGGTCAGCGGTGGTTGTATCGAAGACGACCTGATCGACCAATACACCCGCGCCTATGCGCAGCATCAAACGGGTGAGGCAGCAGCGCAAGAGCGCAGCATTCCCAGTGGTGCGCCCAAGAGCATCAAATACGGCATCACCGCAGACGAGGCGCATCGGTTTGGGTTGCCTTGCGGTGGGACCTTGGAGTTGCTGCTCGAATTCGACCCAGATGCGGACGCATTGGCTGCTTTGATCGGTGCGCTGGATAAAGGCCAGTTGATGAAGCGCTCCGTGGACTTGAGTGATGGACGTGTCACTTTGAGCCCTTGTGATTCACCTGAGGCCCTCAGCTTGACTGACGCGCAGTTGGTCAACACATTCGGACCTGAGTATCGAATGCTGCTCATCGGAGCAGGGCAACTGAGTGAATATCTTGCGACCATGGCTTTGTTCTCAGGCTTTGCCGTCACCGTATGCGACCCCCGCGAAGAATACCGAGGAGCGTGGGCTGTGCCAGGCGCCAAAGTGGTGTCCGATATGCCAGACGATGTGGTTCAGGCGTTTGCCGCGGACCACCGCTCGTGTGTGATCGCGCTGACGCACGACCCCAAGCTCGACGATTTGGCCCTGTTAGAGGCGCTAGAAACGGACGCGTTTTATGTGGGTGCGATTGGCTCGCGGCGCAACCATGCCGCGCGGCGCGAACGCATGATGGAACACTTTGACAAGACCGAAGCGCAGCTGGAGCGCTTGCGTGGCCCAATTGGCATTTACATCGGCAGCAAGACGCCCTCTGAGATTGCGGTCAGCATCATGGCGGAGGTCATGGCCGTGAAAAACGGCGTCACTTTGCCAAGAGACATGGACGTCGGAATCGCCAAGAACCTAAGAGATACGCCCCACAACGACCCCGGCGTGCTGGTGTGTGGCGTGCGGTAAGCGTGCGTTCTCAGCGATTCAGCTGATTCGGTGAGATTCAATCCACCACTCACCGCTCATCAAGCCCAGCCAAGTCAAGAGCAGGCTGCCCGCCAAATTCATAAATGCGTTGGCGACAGCGAGCCCCGGTTTGCCCAAGCTGAAAAGACTGACTGTTTCGATAGAGAAGGTCGAAAATGTCGTCAAAGCGCCCAAAAAACCTGTGATCAACAAGAGACGCCAAGCGGGATCGAGTTGGGGGTGGTTTTGCAAAAGCGTGACGCCCAAACCAATCAAAT
>JALQVJ010000314.1 GCA_023260355.1 Burkholderiaceae bacterium
CAGCGATGTCGAAATCGTCGGCGGTAAGAATGCCTCATTGGGAGAGATGATTTCTCAACTCCCCCATGGGGTGCGGGTGCCGACCGGCTTTGCGACGACGGCACACGCCTTTCGCGAGTTTTTGAAATTCGAAGATCTCGATCAAAAGATACACGCGATTCTGGACGCGCTAGACACCGAGGACGTGGTTGCACTGGCGGATGCAGGCGCCAAAATCAGGGCGTTGGTTGAGGCTCAGCCCTTCCCACCAGCCCTAGAAGCGTCTATTCGCGAAGAATTTGCAACCCTGAGTGGTGGCCAGGCCGACGCTAGTTTTGCGGTGAGATCCTCAGCCACTGCAGAGGATCTGCCAGATGCTTCTTTTGCTGGGCAGCAAGAGAGTTTTCTCAACGTGGTGGGCATCGAGACGGTGTTGCACAAGATCAAAGAAGTTTTTGCTTCTTTGTACAACGATCGCGCCATCAGCTACCGTGTCCACAAGGGGTTTGAGCACGCGTCTGTGGCCTTGAGCGCCGGTGTTCAGCGCATGGTTCGATCCGACAAGGGGGCGGCGGGCGTGATGTTCACGATGGACACTGAGTCTGGGTTTGAGGACGTGGTGTTCATTACATCGAGCTATGGCTTGGGTGAGACGGTGGTGCAGGGTGCTGTCAACCCTGACGAGTTCTATGTGCACAAGCCCATGTTGGCTGCCGGCAAGCAGGCGTTGATTCGCCGCAATTTGGGCTCGAAGCTGATTCAGATGGTTTTCGCCTCTGACGCGGAAAAGCAGTCATCTGGCAAGCTGGTGAAGACGGTGGATGTGCCCGTCGAGCAACGCAATCGCTACAGCCTGACTGATGAGCAAGTGTTGGAGTTGGGGCGTTATGCAGTCTTGATTGAACAGCACTATGGCCGCCCGATGGATATCGAGTGGGGCAAAGATGGTGTCGATGGCCAGCTTTACATCCTGCAAGCGCGGCCTGAAACGGTGAAGAGCCAAGCCAAGGGACAGGCTGAGCAGCGCTTTGCTTTGAAGGGCAAGAGCCAAGTGTTGGCATCAGGGCGAGCCATCGGACAAAAAATCGGCACGGGCTCCGTGCGCTTGGTGCACAGCATCAGTGAAATGTCCAAGGTTCAAGCCGGCGACATTTTGGTGACGGATATGACCGATCCCAACTGGGAGCCAGTCATGAAGCGTGCGGCGGCGATTGTGACCAATCGGGGCGGCCGGACTTGCCATGCGGCGATTATTGCGCGTGAATTGGGGATACCAGCG
>JALQVJ010000030.1 GCA_023260355.1 Burkholderiaceae bacterium
AACGAAAAAACCGCCTTGTTTGCAGACCAAACAAGGCGGTTTCGATAACTTGGTGCCCAAGAGAGGACTCGAACCTCCACGCCGTTAAGCGCTAGTACCTGAAACTAGTGCGTCTACCAATTCCGCCACCTGGGCATTTCAGAGCCCGAGATTGTAGCATTTTTTGTGAATAAAACGAATCATTTGTTGGGTGAAATCGAAGGCGTTGTGCACGGGCACAGAGACGGCCACGGTTTTGTCATCCCGGAGGACGGCAGCGCAGATGTTTTTCTGCCCCCGAATGAGATGCGGGCCGTGTTGCACCTGGACAAAGTGAGCGTCCGGGTGGTGCGCACGGATCGACGCAATCGCCCGGAGGGCCGGGTCACGCAAATCGTATCTCGCTCCAGTGTTCCGATCATTGGGCGATTGCTTCAGGAGTCGGGCGCCTATTTGGTCGCGCCGGAAGACAAGCGTTATGGCCAAGACGTGTTGATCCCCAAATCAGGGATTGGCGCGGCTGCGATCGGCCAAGTGGTGGTGGTCGAACTGACAGAGCCGCCCGCGCTTTATGGCCAGCCTGTTGGGCGTGTGAAAGAAGTTCTCGGCGAGATTGATGACCCGGGGATGGAGATTGAAATTGCGGTGCGAAAGTACGGCGTGCCCCACGTCTTCAGTGATGCCAATTTGGCTCAAGCCGCGAAATTACCCGATCGCGTTCGCCCAACAGACAGCAAGGGGCGGGTTGACTTGTGTGACGTACCGCTGGTCACGATCGATGGGGAGGATGCCCGCGATTTTGACGATGCAGTCTATTGCGAGCCGGCCAAGGTGGGGCGCACTCAGGGCTGGCGCTTGTTGGTCGCGATTGCCGACGTGAGCCATTACGTGAAGCCTGGTGACGCCATTGATACCGACGCGTATGAGCGCTCAACGAGCGTCTATTTTCCGCGCCGGGTGATCCCGATGTTGCCGGAAAAGCTGTCCAATGGGTTGTGCTCTCTCAATCCTGAGGTCAAGCGCTTGTGCATGGTGTGCGATATGTTGATCACCGGCGCTGGCGAGTTGCATGCGTACCAGTTCTACCCCGCAGTGATGTTCAGCCATGCGCGCTTCACCTACACAGAGGTCGCGGCGATTTTGAAGAACACGCGTGGCCCTGAGGCGCAGGCCCGTGGCGAATTGGTGGATCACCTGGCCGATTTGCAAGATGCATTTCGCGCCCTTTTGCAAGCTCGACAGCGACGAGGTGCTGTGGACTTTGACACGGTGGAAACCCAAATCATCAGCGATGAGTTGGGGCGTGTTTTGCGCATCGAGCCGCGAGTGAGAAATGACGCACATCGCATGATCGAAGAGTCGATGTTGGCGGCTAACGTGTGCGCCGCCGATTTCATTCAACGCTCAAAGCATCCCGCTTTGTTTCGCGTGCATGAGGGGCCGACGCCTGAGAAGCTCGAAATTCTTCGCAACTACCTGAAGGCGATGGGCGTGCCCCATCAATTGAGCGATGACCCGTCGCCCTCTGAGTACGAGGCGATTTCCGTGGCGGTGCGTGAACGCCCTGACGCGCAACAAATCCAAACGATGTTGTTGCGATCGATGCAGCAGGCGATCTACACGCCCTCGAATAGCGGCCATTTTGGGTTGGCGTACGAGGCCTATACACACTTCACCAGCCCCATTCGCCGGTATCCAGACTTGCTGGTTCACCGCGTGATCAAAGCGATATTGGCAGACCAAAAATATGCGATCGCAGCGCCTTTGGCGCCGGCGACGCCCTCGCCGTCCACGCGGCGGGCTCGGGTGGCCGATAAGCCCAAAAAGGCGCTCAAAGGGGATGCCCTGGTGTGGGAGGCTGCAGGTCTTCATTGCAGTGCCAACGAGCGTCGCGCGGACGAGGCCAGTCGCGATGTGCAGGCTTGGCTCAAGTGCAAGTTCATGCGGGATCATTTGGGGGAGACGTTTGATGGGCAGGTCACTGCCGTCACTGGATTCGGTCTTTTCGTGACTTTGGACGAGATGTATGTGGAGGGTTTGGTCCATATTTCCGAACTCGGTGGTGACTATTACAAGTTCGACGAAATGCGCCAGGAGCTGCGGGGTGAGCGCTCAGGGATCAGGTACGCGCTGGGCAGCAAATTGCACGTGCAAGTCGGCCGCGTGGATTTGGATGCGCGGCGAATTGATTTTCGGGTGGTCGATCCACTCGACCAGCTTGCTGCCTCGGGCGGCGCATCACCTTTTGGCGTTGGGCAGAACACGGCCAAGGGCAAGCGAGAGAGTGGCAAGCGCCGTGCGCAACCGGATGCTTTGCCAGTTGGCTCGGATCGTTTTGGTGCCGCTGCCAAAAAAGGCAAAAAGGCCGCAGCGGTGAAAGCGACCAAGGGCGCGAAGGCGGCTGAAGCTCGCCGACACGCCTTGAAAACGGCGCGCAAAAACAGCAAACGAGGCTGACCGGTCTGTGCGGGTAATTGAGGTTTCTCCCGCAAGAGTCAGCCAGTAAACTCTCGTCTCAGACTCACACTTGTACAACACGCATGCACACTCTGGCCTACCTTCTTGACACGGCGTTTTTCTTTTTGATCGGGGCTTGTATCTTGCGGGCTTGGCTGATTGCGGTCGGACTGAGCTTGGTGCCACAACCGGGGCGCTTTGTGGTCGCTGCCACGGACTGGATCGTGCAGCCATTGCGAAAGATTTTGCCTCGGGGTATGGCCCTGGGGGATTGGGATGGAGCCAGCTTGGTGGCCGCCGTCATTCTTGCGCTGGCGTACGGCGGAGTGTGGGGAATGATCGCGGTCTCGGGTTCGGCCCAGTACGCCAACAGCGGCGTCTTCCTGCTCTTGATTCCCACGCTGGCGTTCAAGATGCTGTTGCGCACCATTTTGCAGGGGCTCTTCTTTTTGGTCTTGGGCTTTGCGATTTTGAGTTGGATTCAGCCCCAATCACATGCGTTTTATGTCTTAGGGCGATTGCTGGATCCGATCATGGCCCCATTGCGTCGGTTTGTGCCCACGGTCGGCGGCGTTGATTTATCGCCAATCGTGTTGATTTTGGTGCTGCAGATCCTGCAGTCTTGGTTGATCTGAGGGCGGTCAAGCCCTAACAAACGCCGCCGCGAGTGCGCTGGCGGTCATCGATTGGTGTGCAGGCCAGGTATCGGCCAGATGGCCATGCTCCCAGACCGTTGCGGCGACATGCGATTGATGTGCCCCCCAATTGGGTTCGGCTTGATCCGGTTGGAGGGTGTTTCGGTGTGCTGCAAGGCGGCCCGCGATCGCGCCTGCCAAGACATCGCCAGTGCCGCCTACAGCCAAGCGAGCGTTGCCACTGGCGTTGACGATCGGGGGAAGATTCGGGGCTGCAGTGATGCTGCCAGAACCTTTCAAAACAACGATGCCCCACAACTGCTCGGCGATCGCTTGGGCACACCCCAATCGGTCCCGCTGCACTTGCGCGCTGCTCAACCCCAATAGCCGCGCGGCTTCGAGCGGGTGTGGTGTGAAGACTTGAATCCACCCCCGCTGACCTCGGGCGCAAAAGCGCTGCTTCAGCGCCGCGTCTTGGGCGATGTGATTGAGCGCGTCTGCATCGAGCACCACGGCCCTGGGGTGAGCCAAGGCCAGGGGAAGCATCTCGGCCACGGCTTCGCCACCACCACATCCAACAACCCAAACTGAGCCGCTGGGTTGTGGCCCGCGCAACCAGTATTCAAGGTGTTGGATCATCACATCCGGCTGCCCGGGGTCGAGTGTCGGCAATGCATCGCTGCTCCCACCCAGCGGGACCCAAGTGACTCGCCCGGCGCCTGCGTGTAAGGCGGACCTCGCCGCCAATACGGCCGCCCCCAACATGCCGGTGCGCGTTGCTGTCGGGGCTTGCCCAGCCAACACAGTCACGTCGCCAAAGCTGCCTTTGTGTGCCTGATGCAAGTGTTCACGCTTGGGCCACGGTTGGTTGCCCAGAGTCGCTTTGGCTTGATTTTGCGGGGTGTCGGACCACGCGGCGCCAAGGCTGCTAATCCAAACGGTGCCGCTCCAATCACGTCCAGCCCCAGTGAACAGTCCTGGCTTGACTGTGATGAGGCTGAGCGTGTGCCTGGACTGGCTCATGGG
>JALQVJ010000051.1 GCA_023260355.1 Burkholderiaceae bacterium
AGATGAACCGCAACAGCCGCCAACACTTGCAAGAGTTTGGCTTTGAGCCCGACGCCAGCATCTTGGCTGAGAAGATGGAGATCCCTGAAGACAAAATTCGCAAGATCATGAAGATCGCGAAAGAGCCGATCTCCATGGAAACGCCGATCGGAGACGACGACGATTCGCACTTGGGTGACTTCATCGAAGACACGCTCAATACGGCTCCTATCGAGGCGGCAATGCAAGCTGGCTTACAGGATGTGGTCAAAGAGATCCTGGATAGCCTCACGCCCCGCGAAGCCAAAGTGTTGCGCATGCGATTCGGTATCGAAATGTCGACCGACCACACCTTGGAAGAGGTCGGCAAGCAATTTGACGTGACACGCGAGCGGATCCGGCAAATCGAGTCCAAGGCGGTGCGAAAGCTCAAGCACCCCAGCCGCTCCGACAAGCTGCGCAGCTTCATCGACAACATGTAAATGCTCACTATCAAGCTGCCAGCCGCAGGGCAGGCAGCTTTTTTTTGGCCATTTCCGTTCGCAAGCGCGCCCTTGAAATCCCGCGCACAGGCCTCACATAGGCGATGAACTTGAATTTTTGACGGATCAATCATGACTGACCCAAACGCTGAATCACAATCTCAACCCACGGATACGCCCGTGGCGCCAGCTGACAACGAACAGGCGAGCACGCCAGAGGTGAGCCCAGAGGCGGCACGCACGCCTGAAGAGGAAATTGCCGGTCTCAAGGCCGCACTCCAAGAACTCAACGACCAAGTCCTGCGTGCAACTGCGGCAGCAGAAAACGCGCGCCGCCGCGCCGACGAGGACATCGCCAAATCTCGCAAGTTCGCCATTGAGGCCTTTGCCGAGAGTCTGTTGCCGGTGTTGGACAGCATGGGCGCTGCGCTGGCCATTGAGCAAGTCACCCTAGAACAAATGAAAGAAGGCGTCCAAGCCACACAAGCACAGCTGGTTTCGGCGTTGGAGCGGAACAAAGTGGTCGCAGTCGCACCGGCTGCAGGCGACAAATTTGATCCCAACATCCACCAAGCCATCAGCGTCGTGCCCTCTGAGCTCGAGGCCAATGCCGTTGTGTCAACCCTCCAAAAGGGCTATGTCATCGCCGAGCGGGTGCTCCGACCAGCTCTGGTGACCGTCTCGAGCGGCTCGGTCGCTTGACGCAAGAAAAAAGCAAATTTTCGGCTTGAAACTGGGGCGAATGCCCCTAACTGTCA
>JALQVJ010000101.1 GCA_023260355.1 Burkholderiaceae bacterium
AACATCAAGATTCAATTCCTGATTAACTAACTTTTCAATATTAACCTTTTCGGCTATATTCTTGATCTCATTTAGCTCATCTATTTGATTCTGTATTTTAGATTTATCAACACCATCTTCATTCAATTTTTGTTCAAGTGAGAAAATCATTTTATTTAACTCACTCTTCTCCAATAAAGTTTCTGGTGAAATACAATATTGCATGATTAAATGCGGATATAGGGAATTTAAGTCAAAGTTGACAACATAATTATAAATTCCTGGAACTGGCTCCTTAACATAGGCACCAAAAATGATGCGGAACAATTCTTCAGACGCGATAAAGACACCGATTGATGCAATCAACGCAATCAGTGGTGTACGACTTAACCAAGGTTTGTAAATGACCCGATAGCTTGCCATGAGCTCCAAAACCTTTCGCATTGCTCCTTCGATTTTGTCTGCAGACTTCGCAAGATTGGGCGATGAGGTGCGTCAAGTGATCGCCGATGGTGCGGATTGGATTCACTTTGATGTGATGGACAACCACTACGTCCCTAACCTCACTTTCGGGCCCATGGTCTGTCAGGCGTTGAAGCCACACGCTGTGACACCGCAAGGAAAGGCGGTGCCCATCGACGTTCACCTAATGGTGCAACCGGTTGACGCCTTGGCAGAGGCGTTTGCGAAGGCGGGTGCTGACTTGATCAGTTTTCACCCAGATGCGAGCGCACACGTGCATCGCTCAGTCCAAGCCATCAAGGCAGCAGGTTGTCAGGTGGGTTTGACGTTCAACCCAGCTGAGCCGCTTGACGTGCTGGATTGGCTGATTGATGACATCGACTTGATTCTGATCATGAGTGTCAACCCCGGTTTCGGAGGACAAAGCTTCATCGATTCCGCCTTGCGCAAAATTGAAGATGCGCGCCGACGCATTGAGGCCAGTGGCAAGGACATTCGCTTGGAAGTCGACGGGGGAATCAAGGTGGACAACATCGCGCGTGTCGCCAGCGCCGGGGCGGACACCTTCGTGGCTGGAAGTGCCATTTTCGGCCAAGCCAACTACCGCCAGGTCATCGACGCCATGCGTGCCGAGCTGGCCAAAACTTGATTGCTCAGCGTTCTCACTGCCCACCCTCCAAACCCGCGCGCCATGCCGGGTTGGTGAACTGCGCGACAATACAGCCTTCGGGAAAACCGCATGTTCCCCTTGAAAGGCAGACCAGATGGTGAAAACGTATGACCTGATCGCATTCGATTGGGACGGCACGCTGTGGGACTCGACCGCTGCCATCACGCGCGCCATTCAATCGGCCGTGTTTGATGTGACTGGCGAGACGCCGAGCCAAGAGCGCGCGTCCTACGTCATTGGTCTAGGTCTGAAACATGCGCTCGAGCACGTGGCGCCTCAGTTGCGCGCTGAGCAGTACCCGGCGCTTGGCGAGCGGTACCGCCACCACTTCGCTCGAGAGATGTTCAAAGTCCAGCTTTTTGACGGTGTGCTCGGCTTGCTTGACGCGCTTCGCGCGCGAGGACACACCTTGGTCGTGGCAACCGGCAAATCACGGTCCGGCCTGAATGAAGCGCTTCAAGCCGTAGAACTGCGTGGCAAATTTCATGGCTCACGCACTGCGGATGAGACACGCGGCAAGCCTGACCCCACCATGTTGCACGAGTTGATGGCGGAATTTGATGTGCCTCCAGAACGCACGCTCATGATTGGTGATACCAGCCACGATTTGCGCATGGCAGCCAATGCAGGGTGTCATGGACTGGGTGTGAGCTATGGCGCCCATTCCCCTGACTTGCTGCACGCAGAGCCAGCCCGCGCCGTTGTGCATTCGGTGAGCGAGCTGCACGATTGGCTGGTTCAGCACGGGTAATGTGATTGAGGTGGAGGCATGTTGGATTCCAGCTGGCAACCTTTGTGCGCATCGACCGATTTGCAAAACGGCGGCCGTGCCGTGTTGTTTGATATCCGGTACGGTGGCCAAACGTGTCTCGGGTTTGCCGTGCGCCACGAGGGAGCCGTCACCGCTTACGTGAACCGGTGTGCGCACGTGGCGATGGAAATGGATTGGCGCCCTGGGCATTTTTTTGATGAGAGCGGCCGTTGGCTGATGTGCGCCACCCATGGGGCTCTTTTTGAGCCGGCCAACGGGCAATGTGTCGCCGGCCCTTGCGTGGGAAGGTCCTTGATCTCCATCTCATGCTCAGAGCAAAACGGTGTGGTGTATTGGCAGACGGCGCACAATCTTGAAGCCGTTGTTTTTTGATGGAATCTTATGGAACCCAATGAATCTTCATCCCCGGTGGACACTTGGGAGAGGGATACCTTGAAATCACTGTTGCAGGAGTACCAGCGCGAACGTCGCTCGGCTCGGCGCTGGCGCATTTTCAAGACGTTGTTGACCTTGCTGGTGATTTCAGCCTTGGCCTTTTGGGTCTGGGGACAGAGCCACCGCCACCCGACAGTTGCAGGACCGCACACCGCTGTGGTGGTGGTGGATGGTGCGATCCAGAGTGGCGGGCAGAACTCTGCCGAAAACATCATTCAAAGCTTGAAAGAGGCCTTTGAAGCACCCAACTCAGAGGCCGTGGTGTTGCTGTTCAACAGCCCTGGTGGCAGTCCCGTGCAAGCCGGTATGGTTTTTGACGAGGTGATGCGTCTCAAGGCCTTGCATGGCAAGCCGATTTATGCGGTCGTCGAAGAAATGTGCGCGTCTGCGGCTTACTACATGGCTGCGGCAACAGATGAAATTTTCGTCGACAAAGCCAGCGTGGTGGGCAGTATTGGCGTGCTGATGGACGGGTTCGGTTTCACCCAGCTGATGGACAAGCTGGGTGTTGAGCGCCGTCTATTGACTGCTGGCGAGAACAAAGGGTTTTTAGATCCCTTCAGTCCCCAAACCCCTGCACAGAAGAAACACGCGAAAGAGTTGCTGGCAACCATCCATCAGCAGTTCATTGACGCGGTGAAGCGCGGGCGTGGCGAACGCTTGGAGGATCGGCCCGATGTATTCAGCGGACTTTTCTGGACCGGCGCGAAAGCCGTCGAGCTGGGGCTGGCCGATGATTTTGGCACGCTCGATTACGTCGCACGCGAAGTGGTGAAGGCCGAGGACGTCGTCGACTACACCCTGCAAGAGGACTTGCAAGAGCGGTTGGTGAAACAGTTGGGTGCATCAGTTGGGAGCGGCTTGTGGGATCAAGCCAAAGCCGTGGCTTGGCAGTGGCGCTGAGCCTGCATTGACCCCACACCTGAGGCACTTGATTTCAGCAAGCTGGGCCAAGTCCTGGGTGTTGTGGGGAGCGTTCGATGCCAACAAAAAACCGCGCATGGCGCGGTTTTTTTGTTGACGGGCAGCTGTTGGCCCCATCGCGAGCCATCCAGGCTTGCGGCGTTTCAACTCGCTTGCAGCAGCGCCTGTTTCATTTTCTTCATGGCAGCGACTTCGATTTGGCGCACGCGCTCAGCGCTGACCCCGTACTCGGCGGCCAGTTCATGCAGTGTTTTGCCGCCTGAGCCATCATCGTTCACATTGAGCCAACGCTCGGTCACGATATGCCGTGAACGATCATCGAGCAGGGCGAGGGCTGCGGCAACACCATCGCTGGCCATGCGCTCGCGTTGCCGCGCCTCCAAAACCTCTGTGGGTTCAGCTTGGGGATCAGCCAAATAGGCAATTGGCCCGAAGGCATCGCCATCTGCATCAGCCGGTGTGGGATCCAAGAGCACGTCTCCGCCCATCAGGCGTGTTTCCATTTCTCTGACTTCTTCGGCTTTGACGTTGAGGGCCTGCGCAACCTCTTCCACTTCAGTGGTATTCAACGTGGCACGCTTGGCGCCATTTTCTTCTGACTGAAAACCTTGCTTGAGAGAGCGCAAGTTGAAGAAGAGCTTGCGTTGCGCCTTCGTCGTGGCCACTTTCACTATGCGCCAGTTGCGCAAGATGTATTCGTGGATCTCGGCCTTGATCCAGTGCAGGGCGTAACTGACCAAGCGCACACCTTGCTCGGGGTCAAAGCGCCGCACGGCCTTCATCAACCCGACGTTGCCCTCTTGGATCAAGTCACCATGTGGCAGCCCGTACCCCAAGTACTGGCGGGATACGGATACAACCAACCGCAAGTGCGACATCACCAAACGGCTTGCAGCTTCCAGATTGCCCGTGTCGCGGAGTTCGCGTGCCAGCTTTTGCTCTTCGTCAACACTCAGCATCGGCATGTTTTGCACAGCCGAAATGTATGCGTCCAAGTTTCCCAGTGGCGGCAACAGACCCCGGCTCTGGGTTGTGGAAACCGAGCGATTCGAAACAGTGGTCAATGCAGTCATGTGTTGGCTCCTTGTGTTGAAGTCCATACCCTTATATTAGCACTCTGCAATGTTGAGTGCTAAACCCATCTATGGCATAGGGTAACTACTAAATTTGCGCGGGGGGCGCCAGATTTTTTGGCCTTGGCAGCGTCCGTTTCAACAGTCGCATCCAGCTTCCGGCTGCTTTTGATTTGATTATTTTCAACACAGAAGTAGGCAAAAATCATCAATCAAAAGACAAAAGGCGCAACTTGGCGAGTCGATTCACGCGGCCATCTTGCGATTCAGATCCCTACAATCGGGCACTCAAATCAGGAGCGATCAAAATGGCTGTGTGGATTCAATACATCATCCCCAAACGGGCGCTGACCGAACGCCTGGGGCGTTTGGCCCAGGCCCGGGGTGGCCGTTGGACCACTGCAGCCATTCGCTGGTTCATCCGTCGCTACGGGGTAGACATGTCTGAGGCGGCTGATCCTGATCCGCGTGCTTATGACACATTCAACGCGTTTTTCACGCGTCCCTTGCGACTGGGTGCGCGCCCCTTGGGCAACAGCACTTGGGTCTCGCCGGTGGATGGGGCGATCAGCCAGTTGGGCCGGCTGGAGAACGGAAAGCTGGTGCAAGCCAAGGGCCACAGCTATACCGCGCAGGCCTTGCTGGGTGGCAGTGCCGATGATGCCAGCCCCTATTTAGGGGGGCACTTTGCAACGCTTTACCTGAGCCCAAAGGACTACCACCGCATTCACATGCCGTGTGCTGGCGAGCTCAAGCGCATGGTTTACGTGCCAGGCGACCTCTTCTCTGTGAACCCGGCCACGGCGGCTGCGGTGGCTGGCTTGTTTGCGAGGAACGAGCGTGTGGTGTGCGAGTTTGAAACCGAGTCAGGCCCGATGGCGATGGTGTTGGTCGGCGCAACGGTCGTGGGCAGCGTCCAAACGGTTTGGCATGGCGTGGTCAACCCGCCACGCCGGCCCGAGATCCATCGCTGGGAATATGCCAAGGGTGAGGTTCTCTTGGCCAGAGGGGACGAAATGGGCCGCTTCATGCTGGGTTCCACCGTGGTGATGCTGTGGGGGCCTGGTGCGCTGTCGTTTGAGGCCGGCTGGGTTCCTCGCGCGCCGATTCGCATTGGCCAAAACATGGCTCACGCAGGCTGAGAGGCCAGCGGCTGCCGCGCGTTCACGCCCCTGGGTCTGTGGGCTTGCTCACAGCTCAATGCGCTGGGGGCTCGGCAACGAGTTTGGCTTGCTGCCGCTCACGTTTGAGCACCCAAACGCCACTGACCACAATCACGGCGGCACCTGACAGAGTGGCCGCATCTGGCCACTGCGCCCAGATCGCGATGTCCAGTGAAATGCTCCAAAGCAAGGCGGTGTATTCAAAAGGCGCAATGGCAGAAGGCTGGCCCCACTTGAAGGCCTGCGCGATGGCGATTTGACCGACCAACCCCATGCTGCCCAACAAGGCCAGTGGCAGGTAATCCTCCAGGCGCACCGGTTGCCAGCTGCCAGCAGAAAAGAGCGCCGACCCACCGGCCAATGCCACGAGCATCCACACGACCAGGCTCTCGACACTGTCGGTTCGAGAGAGCAACCGGCTGATCAAATTTGATAGGGAATAGCTGAGCGCAGTCAGCATCACTGCCACCACGGCCCAGTTGAACCAGCCCGCATGGTGTGGCCGCATCGCAATCAAGATGCCAACCATCCCCAGCGCCAGAGCCGCCCAGTGCGAGCCCTGTGCTTTTTCGCCCAGAATGGGGCCACTCAAGACGGCCATCATCAAGGGGGCTGTGAAAAAGATGGCGTAGACCTGAGTCATCGGCAATTCGCGCAGCCCTTGACTGAGCGACCAGATCATCAAGACACCCAGCAAGCCGCGCACAGCGTGAAGCTGCCAGCGCACGCGAAAGAGGCTAGAAAACGCACCACGCCACATCACCCAAAGCAGAGCTAGCGGCAAGCTGGAGAGCCCACGCAGCGTCACCACCTGCATGGAAGAGTAGTGCGCACTGAGAATTTTGATGCACGCATCCAATACCCCAAAGGCACCCATCGCGATGCAGAGATAGAGCGCACCTTTGAGGTTGTGTTTGGCGGTCATTGAAACGCCACCTCGTTGAAGCTGCGCAGCTTCCTGCTGTGCAATCCTTCGCCGGTGCGACGCAAAATTTCGAGGGCACGGATGCCGATTTGCAGGTGCTGATTCACCCGTTCTTTGTAGAAGTGATTGGCCATACCCGGCAGCTTGATCTCGCCGTGCAAGGGCTTGTCGCTGACGCACAAAAGCGTGCCATAGGGCACCCGAAAGCGAAAGCCGTTGGCGGCAATGGTCGCGCTTTCCATATCGAGTGCAATCGCTCGCGATTGTGAGAAGCGTTTGGCAGGCGTGCTGCGCTCGCCTGTGAATGGCAACAGCTCCCAGTTGCGGTTGTCCGTGCTCGCGACCGTCCCTGTGCGCAGGACTTGTTTCAAGTCTGAGCCGGTGAATTGTGTGATTTCTTGCACTGCTTGGCTGAGCGCCACTTGCACTTCGGCCAAGGCCGGAATGGGCACCCACAGTGGCAACTCTTCATCCAAGACGTGGTCTTCACGGACGTAGGCGTGAGCCAACACATAGTCACCGAGCGCCTGGGAGTTGCGCAGCCCAGCGCAATGGCCCAACATGACCCAAGCGTGTGGACGCAAGACGGCGATGTGGTCGGTCATGGTTTTGGCGTTGCTGGGGCCCACGCCGATGTTCACCATCGAAATTCCGGAGCGATCGGCACGCACCAGGTGAAACGCAGGCATCTGTGGCAATCGCGCTGGTGGCTCACCCGTCTGCCCCATGACTGCCTCGGACACAATCGCGCGCTCTGCATCCGTGAGGCCTTCGCGCATGGTGACCACATTGCCTGGCTCAATGAATGCGATGTACTCACTGGTGGGGTTGGCCATTTCCGACTTGCCCAAAGCCATGAACTCGTCAATATAGAACTGGTAATTCGTCAGCAGCAAGAAGTTTTGAAATGCCCCGGGCGACGTCCCGGTGTAGTGGCGCAGGCGGTGCAGTGAATAATCGACGCGGGGTGCGGTGAACAAAGCGAGCGGCTGAACATCCTCGCCCCATAGCTCGATGTCACCGTTGGCGATGACATCGTCCACGGCGGTCAGGTCCGGCAAATCAAAGACATCAGCGAGTCGACGCCGGTGTTCGACTTTCAACTGGCCCTCAATGTGGTCGTTTTCTGCCAGAGAGAAGTGCACGGGAATGGGGGTGTCACTGGTGCCGACTTCCAACGCCACGCCATGGTTTTGAAGCAGCAATTCGAACTGCGTGCGGTAGTAGTGGCGAAACAAATCCGGCCGAGTCAGCGTCGTCTGAAACGTGCCTGCGCCGCTCACAAAGCCGTAAGACACGCTTTTGTTGGCCAAGTGTGAGGTCGCCACACTTTGTGTGACCAGCTTCACATAGGGGTAACAAGCGCGGATGCGCTCAGGATGGGCAGCCACGGATGGCGACTGCACAAACGCTTGAAGCCCCTGCCGCAAGGTTTGGACTGACGCGTCGTAAATACCTTGGACTGCGGCGAGTGCACCCTCTGCCGATTGGTGAAAAGTCACGCTCGGATTCATGATGCTGCTGGCACCCGCATGGTGACAAACTCTTCGGCTGCGGTCGGGTGAATGCCAATCGTGCTATCGAACTGGGCTTTGGTGGCGCCACACTTCATGGCCACCGCAAAGCCTTGAACGATTTCGCCTGCATCGGCCCCAACCATGTGCAAGCCCACCACGCGGTCTGACTCGGCATCGACGACCAGTTTCATCAAAGTCCGTTCCGTGCTACCCGACAAGGTGTGTTTGAGGGCCCG
>JALQVJ010000250.1 GCA_023260355.1 Burkholderiaceae bacterium
CACATCAATCAGCCAAGCCTGACCAAAAGGTCCAAAGGACAATTGCCCTGCACACATGATGGCACCGATCGCAGCGCGGCGGATCATGTCGTCACGCGTGAGGCACAAGCCCCGCTCAATCGGCAATTCGCCGCGATCCAAAGCCTCACAGTATGCGTCGATGGTCTTCACGTTTTGGTTGTAGGTTGCACCGATGCGCCCTATGGCAGACACGCCTACTGCCACCAAATCACTATCGGGTTGGGGGGTGTAGCCCTGAAAGTTCCTGTGCAACCGACCTTGGCGCTTGGCGACCGCCAAAGCATCCTCAGGCAAAGCAAAGTGATCCATGCCGATGTACTCGTAGCCAACATCGCTAAGCATTTGCAGGGCCACGGTCAACATGTGCAACTTGTCTGACGCTGGCGGCATGTCTTCGAGCAGGATGCGCCGCTGCGGCTTGAACCGCTCTGGCAAGTGCGCATACCCATAGACCGCGATGCGATCAGGGCGCAAAGCCTGCACACGCTCAATAGTGCGCGTGAAAGTTGCGGGGGTTTGCTTGGGCAGGCCGTAAATCAGATCAATATTGATGGACTCAAATCCCAGTGCGCGCGCGTGCTCCACCAGCGCGAAGACCTTTTCTTCGCTCTGCACCCGATGCACAGCGACCTGCACATCATGATCAAAGTCTTGCACACCAAAGCTGAGCCGATTGATGCCCATGTCGCGCAGGGCTTTCAATCGCTTCTGTGTGACTGTGCGCGGGTCAACTTCGACTGCATACTCGCCGTGGGGCAGCAGGGTGAAATGGGATCGAACGTGGTCCATCCACTCGGCCAACTCCTCATCGCGCAAGAACGTTGGCGTGCCACCCCCCAAATGCAATTGCGAGACGACCCGCCCGTGTCCGAGTATGCCAACCACCAAGTCCAATTCTCGCTTCAGATAATCCAAGTACTTGCGTGCGCGGTCATGGTGCTTGGTGACGATTTTGTTGCACGCGCAGTAGTAGCACAGTGATGCGCAAAACGGGATGTGCGCATACAAGGCCAACGGCGCATTGATGGAGCCTCCTCGGCAACTCTTGAGCGCATTGACATAATCACCCGCCTGAAATTGAGGCCCAAAGCGATCCGCCGTTGGATACGAGGTATACCTGGGGCCTGAGACGTCGAAGCGGCGCAGCAAGTTTTCGCTGATGATTGTTTGGCTCATGATGATTTCGTACCTATGGACTGCATCTTGAGCGAGCCGGACACACACCCCATTGACTTTGGTCAATAATTGGCCAGTTTCCAAACTCCGTGACCTTATGGCTAGCCTTCCGACAATCCACGCCCAGAGCTGCTCCTCATGCAATTTGCGCGAGCTTTGCCTGCCGGTAGGCCTGACGCCCGAGGACCTTGACAAAGTCGATCAACTGCTCAGCGGCAGGCGCCGGATCAAGCGCGGTGACACCTTGTTCAGGGCCGGTGAGTCTTTCGCCAATTTATACGCAGTGCGATTTGGATTTTTCAAGACGACCACCGCCGCGCCAGATGGACGCGAGCAGGTCACTGGTTTTCAAATGGTCGGTGAAATACTGGGGCTCGACGGCATCGTTCACAACCATCACACCTGCGATGCAATCGCACTTGAAGACGCAGAGGTCTGCGTGCTGCCTTTCGATCGCATCGAAGAAATATCGCGTGAAGTCAGCCAACTTCAAACCAATGTCCACCGCATCATGAGCCGTGAGATCGTGCGAGATCAAGGCGTCATGATGATGCTAGGGAATATGCGTGCCGAGGAACGATTGGCCGCATTCATCTTGAATTTGATTCAGCGTTTGAGAGACCGTGGCTTTTCCAGCAAAGAGATGCAGCTTCGCATGACGCGCGAGGAAATCGGCAGCTACTTGGGCATGAAACTTGAAACCGTGAGTCGCGCATTTTCTCGATTCGTCGCAGACGGCATCATCACGGTCAAACAGCGCCACATCAGCATCCTCAACGAGGACGCACTGCGCAGACTGGCGATGTCACAAAACGAATCCGTTTGAGCGCCAGATTTTGATCTCCTGGCGCGGCCAACGCACTCAGGGGCGAGCGTGATTCAGCTCTTCACGCCCCAATGACAGTGCGACGGTAAGCGCACTTGAGACTGCCGAGATCAACCAAAAAACGAAAAAAGCGATGGTATAGACCGCAACAGGATTGGGGCCAAACTGCTCCTCGCCCCAGCTCACATCTGCGGGTGATACGAAGGCAAACACCGCCATCTCCAGCAAAGCTGCTGCCAAAAATGATGGCCATAAAACGCACATGCAGCGGCGACTGAGTAGTGTCATGGTGTGACTCCTTAGGCTGCTTACTTCAATGCTTTTTCCGGTGCTGCAGCGTGGTTGCGCCCCTGAATAGCAGGCAAATCCTGCGCTGACTGGACCTGGACGAGCTGGCGCGGCAGGACTTCATCTGCGGACTTCACCGCAATCCAGACCGTCGCCAATCCAGCAAAGACCACAACGAGAGGACCTCCAACCACGAGCCACATCATGGGTTCGTGCCACCACGCTTTTGGGGAATCTGATCGCATATTTCGCTCCTTGTTTAGCGAGGGACGATGAATGTGGAGGCTTCTTCAATCACGTTCTCAGTACCCTCCACGGCGATACGGAACTGTATTTCGTGACTGCCGGCTGGCAGTGTCATCGGTGGCACGCGGACGCGCACCGCCATTGATCGCGCCTCTGTTGCGCCAATCGCAAACTCAGGCTCTGTTGCCAAAGTGATGCGGTCAACACCCTGGACAGACACTCGCACCTTCATCACAGACTCACTCGCACTCATCATGTTCAGGCGATAGACATTTTCAATTTGTCCTTTTTCCACCATCCGTGCGAGCGCACCGCGATCGCGAATCACGTCGACACGCAACAATGGGCGCGTCATGAGGCTGATGCCAATCGCCAAGGTCACTGCCAATAAGATGCCGCTATAGACCAGGACGCGCGGGCGCAACGCATGTCGCACCATTTGCGCGCGACTCCATCCCAAATGCATACCGCGTTGCGTGGAGTACTTCACCAAACCCTTGGGATAACCCACTTTATCCATCACATCGTCACAGACGTCGATACAGGCGCCGCACCCAATGCACTCGTATTGCAGACCATCTCTGATGTCGATGCCTGTTGGGCAAACTTGCACACACAGGCCACAGTCGATGCATGAGCCCAGATTCAAGGCTTTGGGGTCGGCGCCCTTTTTGCGTGCGCCACGGGGTTCACCGCGCGCGCTGTCATAGGTCACGATCATCGTGTCCTGGTCAAACATGGCACTTTGAAAGCGCGCATAAGGACACATGTACTTGCAAACCTGCTCGCGCATGAACCCAGCATTGCCGTAGGTGGCAAAGCCATAAAACAGAACCCAAAATGTTTGCCAAGGTCCGAGGGCGTTGGACACCACCTCTGCCGCGAGGGTCCGAATAGGCGTGAAGTAGCCCACAAACGTGAACCCGGTCCAAAGGGCCAAACTGATCCAAAGCGCGTGCTTCAGTGATTTGCGGCCGAACTTGCCAAAGGAAAAAACGGACTTGTCTAAGCGGATTCGGGCACCCCGATCCCCCTCAACCTGTCGCTCAACCCACATGAACATCTCGCTATAAACCGTTTGGGGGCAGGCGTAGCCGCACCATAGCAGACCTGCAACAGCGGTAAACAGAAACAGCGCGAGCGCTGAAATCACCAACAAGCCGGTCAGGTAGATAAAGTCTTGCGGGTATAGGACAAGATTGAAGATATAGAAGCGGCGGGCCTCTAAGTCAAAGAGCACGCCTTGGCGCTGGTTCCACTGCAGCCACGGCAAACCGTAAAAGACAAGTTGTGTCA
>JALQVJ010000259.1 GCA_023260355.1 Burkholderiaceae bacterium
CAGACTTTCTGAAATCAACCCAGCCCAACGCCAAGGTTTTGATTTCCGACCCGAGCTGGGAGAACCATCGCGCCATCTTCACGCAAGCCGGCTTCCAGGTCGACACCTACCCCTATTACGATGCGGCAAATCGCGGCATCAACTTCCAGGGCATGCTGGACAAGCTGAACGCATCAGAGGCGGGCACCATTGTGGTGTTGCACGCGTGCTGTCACAACCCAACTGGGTATGACCTCAGCCACGACCAGTGGACCCAGATCATCGAAGTCGTGAAGGCCAAGGGCCTGATCGCGTTCCTGGACATGGCCTACCAAGGCTTTGCCGAAGGCATCGGCGAGGATGGCGCCGTGGTCAACCGCTTTGTCGATGCAGGCCTGCCAATTTTGGTTTCAACCTCGTTCTCCAAGAGCTTCAGTCTGTATGGCGAGCGCGTGGGTGCGATCAGCGTGGTGTGTGCCTCTCAAGATGAAGCGGCTCGCGTGCTGTCACAGTTGAAGATCATGGTGCGCACCAACTATTCGAACCCACCTATCCATGGCGGCTCGATCGTCGCCACCGTGCTCGGTACACCCGAATTGCGCACTTTGTGGGAAGAAGAGCTCGCTGGGATGCGCGACCGCATCAAGGCCATGCGTGTGGCGCTGAGCGACGGCCTGAAAGCCGCTGGCGTTGCACAAGACGTCAGCTACATCACCCAACAAGTGGGTATGTTCAGCTACTCAGGCCTGAGCAAGCCCCAAATGGAGCGATTGCGCGGTGAGTTTGGCGTGTACGGTGTCGACAGCGGCCGCATTTGTGTGGCGGCGCTGAACCTGCACAACATTGGTCACGTGTGCGCGTCGATGGCGACCGTGATGCGCTGATCCACGGCGCTGCTAAGCGCTTGAGACACTGGGCCTTCCAAGCCCCCCAAAGCCCTCAACCGAGGGCTTTTTTTTGGCCCAACACCTCGGTGTGGAAGGCTCGGTCGGGACAGCGTGTGCCCCACAACTGCACGCCAGCAGTTGACGCCACGCGGCGGAGACAGAAAAGCCCACAATTGGAGTCCAAAACCCAAAAAAGTTGGCCCAAGACTGATATATTGCACTGCACCATTTAGTGATCTGAACAGGACAAACCCATGCTTTACCAAATCTATGATGCCCAGCGCTCCATGCTTGAACCTTTCGCGGATTGGGCACACGCGGCATCCAAACTGTTCACGACACCGGTTTCTCCCCTGAGTCATATGCCCGGCGCCGACCGCATCGCAGCAGGCTACGAGTTGTTCTACCGCCTTGGCAAGGACTATGTGAAGCCCCAGTTCGGCTTGCACACCATCACAATCGACGGTGTTGATGTGGCCATTCACGAGCGCGTAGAAGTGAACAAACCCTTTTGCGAGTTGCGCCGCTTCAAGCGCTACTCAGACAACGAGACCACCCTTGCCAACATGAAGGCCCAGCCCGTCGTGTTGATCGTTGCGCCACTGTCTGGTCACTACGCCACACTCCTGCGCGACACGGTCAAGTCGATGCTGCAGGGGCACAAGGTTTACATCACCGACTGGCGCAATGCCCGTTTGGTCCCGGTGGAGGACGGAGAGTTTCACCTCGACGACTATGTGAATTACGTGCAAGAGTTTGTGCGCTATTTGCAAGACACCCACGGTGAGTGCCACATCATGAGCGTATGCCAACCCACCGTGCCGGTGCTGGCCGCCATGTCATTGATGGCTGCACGCGGTGAACGCATGCCTCTGTCGATGACGATGATGGGTGGCCCCATCGATGCGCGCCGCTCACCCACAGCGGTCAACACGTTGGCCACGCAGCGCAGCCACGAGTGGTTTGAAAACAATGTCATCTTCCGCGTGCCGCCGTCATTCCCAGGCGCAGGTCGCTTGGTATACCCGGGCTTCTTGCAGCACGCCGGCTTTGTCTCGATGAACCCCGATCGCCACGCACACAGCCACTACGAATACTTCCAACAACTGGTGCGCGGTGACGACGAGAGCGCAGAGGCCCATCGCCAGTTTTATGACGAGTACAACGCCGTGTTGGACATGGACGCGGACTACTACCTCGAGACAATCGAGACCGTGTTCCAAAAATTCAAGTTGGTCGAAGGCACTTGGGATGTCAAAGGCGTCAACGGCAAAGTCGAGCGTGTGCGTCCAGAGGCGATCACCAGCGCATCGTTGCTGACCATTGAGGGCGAGCTGGACGACATCTCGGGCAGTGGCCAAACAGAGGCGGCGCACGACCTTTGCAGCAACATCCCGAAAGCGAAGCGCCAGCATATTGAAGTCAAAGGTGCCGGTCACTACGGCATTTTCAGCGGCAGCCGCTGGCGCAACATTGTGTATCCCAAGGTGCGCGATTTCATCTTGGCGGCGCAAAAAGCGAACAGCGCGTTGGGAACGAAGCAGGATGTCTTGGCCGCTCAAAGCCAGGCGCCCGTGCGCAAAGTTGCCAACGCCAAGGCCCGCACAGCGCCCAAGCCCAAGGCTGCGGCGACCAGCAAGGCTACACGCAAACCTGCAGCACCCAAGCAGGCGTAAACAGGCACAAGCAGGCCCTGCAAGACAAGCCGCGCCCGATGCACGACCAAATCATTCGCATCCACCGCGCACTGCCGCAAACCCAGTGCCAGCGATGCGGATACCCTGACTGCCTCAGCTACGCGCAGGCCATTGTCGAAGACCAGGCGCCCATCAACCAATGCCCTCCAGGTGGCGCGGAGGGCATCGACCGATTGGCTGAAATCACAGGGCAAGCTGTTGCGCCTCTCAACCCTGAAAATGGTTTTGAAGGCCCACTCACCGTGGCCTACATCGATGAGAATTGGTGCATTGGTTGCACGCTGTGCATCAAGGCATGCCCGACAGATGCCATCATCGGCACCAACAAACACATGCATACCGTCATTGAGTCGGAGTGCGTTGGCTGTGAGTTGTGCATTCCAGCCTGTCCGGTTGACTGCATTGAACTTGAACCGGTCAATCCGAACACGTCGGGCTGGGCCGCGTGGTCCCAAGCCCAAGCCGATCACGCATTACAACGCTACGAAGCGCGGCAAAAGCGGCTCAAGCGCGAGGCCATTGAACACGACGAGCGACTGGCAGCCAAAGCACAAAGCAAGCTGGCTGATTTAGAGCAGGCCAGTCTGCACACCGAGCCTGCGGTCTTGGATCAAAAGCGCGCGATCATCGAGGCCGCACTCGCCAGAGCAAAAGCACGCCAGCAACAGCGCTGAACGCCAGCGCTGAACCCCAGAGCTGTGACACGCGCGCTGCCTCTCAGCGATGCCGTTGCGCGCCTCCAGCGACCGCGTGTTGCAAACTGAGGCCAGCCGACCGTTTTGACGGCATTTGGCCTGGATCAGCCCAATGCCGCAATGACCTCGGGCGGCGCCTGCACCAACTCGATCAACACGCCCTCACCCGCGATGGGAAACTCCTCGTTGGCCTTCGGGTGCAAAAAGCAAATGTCATAGCCTGCGGCGCCCTTTCGGATACCACCCGGCGCAAACCTCACGCCTTTGGATGTCAACCACTCCACGGCCGTGGGCAAATCGTCGATCCATAGGCCAATGTGGTTCAGCGGCGTGGTGTGCACCGCTGGCTTCTTTTCGGGGTCCAGAGGTTGCATCAAGTCGACCTCGACCTTGTACGGGCCCTTGCCCATCGCACAAATATCTTCGTCGACGTTCTCGCGTTCCGACACAAATGTGCCCGTGACCTCCAGGCCCAACATATCAACCCACAGGGCTTGCATGCGGGTTTTGTCAGGGCCACCGATGGCCACTTGCTGGATTCCGAGTACTTTGAATGGACGTTCACTCATGCTCATGCCTCACTCGAATTCCACGATGGGTTGATCGACGACGAGGTTGTCGCCCTTGCTGGCCACCACTTTAGAAACCACGCCATCTGCCGCTGCAAACAACACGTTTTCCATCTTCATGGCTTCGATCACGGCGACCCGCTCTCCAGCCTGGACCTTCTGTCCCACTTGAACAGCGACATCAACCAGCAGCCCGGGCATGGGAGACAAGACATACTTGCTCATGTCGGGCGGGGCCTTGAAGGGCATCATGCGGTGCAAGTCGGCCATTCGGCGTGACACCACCATGGCCTCAATCTTGGTGCCATTGTGTTGCACCACCAATGCCAATGGATTTTTGGCCGTCCCGCGCTCGACTTGGGCCACAAATTTTTCGCCGTTGCACTCACCCACAATTTTGATATCGCTGATGCGCGAGTGAGATGTGATCTTGTAGGTCTTCTCACCAATCGTGACTTTGGCGTAACCCACCTCCCCCGTGAATTCGTCCACGTGCACATCCACGTAGCGGTTGGCACCCGCTTGCGCGTCCATCACGATGACGCTGTAGTCCTGCCCCACCTTCACGCCATATCCAGGCAGCTGCCCCGATATGCCAGCTGTGCGCTCGCGAGACTTGCGGCGCACGAATGCAGCCAATGCGACCAAAAATTCGGGGTCGTCATGGGGCACATCCTCAGCCTTGAAGCCATGCGCATAGTGCTCAGCAATGAAGCCTGTGTTGAAGTCGCCCGTCACAAATTTGGGATGCGCGAGCAATGCCGCTTGGAAAGGGATATTGCTATTGATACCGCGAATCACGAACTCATTGAGTGCTTGGCGCATCTTGGCAATCGCGTCGCTGCGATCTTTGCCATGAACAATCAACTTGGCGATCATTGAGTCGTAGTACATCGGGATCTCACCCCCGTCGTACACACCGGTATCCACGCGAACGCCGTATTTGTGTGATGTATCGCCCTGCCACATGCTGGCCTCTGGCGGCGCGAAACGCACTAGCCTGCCCGTGCTGGGCAAGAAATTGCGGAATGGGTCTTCGGCGTTGATGCGGCACTCGATGGCCCAGCCATCGCGTTGCACATCGGCCTGCTGAATGGTGAGCTTTTCGCCAGCAGCGACGCGAATCATTTGCTCAACCAAATCCAAGCCAGTGATGCACTCTGTAACAGGGTGCTCGACTTGCAAGCGGGTGTTCATTTCGAGGAAGTAAAAATCTTGATCCTTGCCAACCACGAACTCCACTGTGCCCGCGCTCTGGTAATTGACCGCTTTGGCAAGGGCCACCGCCTGCTCGCCCATGGCTTTGCGGGTGGCGTCGCTGATGAATGGGGATGGTGCCTCTTCGATGACCTTTTGGTGTCGGCGCTGAATCGAGCACTCGCGTTCGTTCAGGTAAACGACGTTACCGTGCGCATCGCCCAAAATTTGGATCTCGATGTGGCGAGGCTCTTGCACGAACTTCTCAATGAAGATGCGGTCATCTCCAAAGCTGTTGCGGGCTTCGTTTTGACAAGCGGTGAAGCCCTCAAGGGCTTCTTTGTCGTTGTAGGCCACACGCAATCCCTTGCCACCGCCGCCAGCGGAGGCTTTGATCATCACGGGGTAGCCAATGCCTTGGGCGATGCCCACGGCTTCCTCGGCCGTTGCAATCGGGTCGTTGTAGCCAGGAATGGTGTTGACCTGGGCCGCCTCAGCGAGCTTCTTGGACGCAATTTTGTCGCCCATCGCTGCGATCGCTTCAAACTTGGGGCCAATGAATGTGATGCCCTGCTCTTCGACCTTCTTGGCAAAAGCCTCGTTTTCAGACAAGAACCCGTAGCCAGGGTGCACGGCCTGCGCGCCCGTTTGCTGACAGACTTCGATGATCTTGTCGGCCAGCAAATACGATTCGCGACTAGGTGCTGGGCCAATACAAACGGCCTCATCGGCCAGCGACACATGGCGCGCTTCCTTATCGGCCTCGGAATACACAGCCACAGTGGCGATGCCCATTTTGCGAGCGGTGGCGATGACACGGCACGCGATCTCGCCTCGGTTGGCAATCAAAATTTTGCTAAACATGTTCAGTTCTCCTCGCGGCTCAAAGCGGAATGTTGCCGTGCTTGCGCCATGGGTTTTCGACCTTCTTGTCCTTGAGCATCACCAAGCTTCGACAAATGCGCTTGCGGGTGTTGTGCGGCAAGATCACATCATCGATGTAGCCACGCTTAGCCGCCACAAATGGGTTGGCAAATTGCGCCTTGTACTCCGCCTCTCGGGCCGCCAATTTTTCGGGATCGTCCTTGTCTTGGCGGAATATGATCTCCACCGCTCCTTTGGCTCCCATGACCGCGATCTCGGCGTTGGGCCACGAGAAGTTCACATCACCGCGCAAGTGCTTGGAGGCCATCACGTCGTAGGCGCCGCCATAGGCCTTGCGCGTGATCACGGTGATTTTTGGAACCGTGCACTCTGCGTAGGCGTACAACAGTTTTGCGCCGTGCTTGATGATGCCGCCGTACTCTTGGCTGGTGCCGGGCATGAAGCCGGGCACGTCCACAAACGTGATCACTGGGATGTTGAACGCGTCGCAAAAGCGCACAAAACGCGCGGCCTTGATTGAGCTTTTGATGTCCAAGCAGCCTGCCAACACGAGCGGCTGGTTGGCAACGATGCCCACCGTTTGCCCTTCCATTCGGGCAAAGCCGATCAAAATATTCTTGGCGTAATCGGGCTGCAATTCAAAGAAGTCACCGTCGTCAACCACCTTGGTGATCAACTCATGCATGTCGTATGCCTTGTTGGGGTTTTCGGGCACCAAGGTGTCCAAGCTCATGTCCACGCGATCTGCTGGGTCACCGCTGGGCCGAACAGGTGCCTTCTCGCGGTTGCTCAACGGCAGGTAGTTGTATAGGCGACGCAACATCAGCAAGGCCTCGACGTCATTTTCAAACGCCAAGTCAGCCACCCCACTCTTGGTGGTGTGTGTGATCGCGCCGCCCAGCTCCTCCGCCGTGACGGTTTCGTGGGTCACTGTCTTGACGACTTCAGGCCCAGTGACAAACATGTAGGAGCTGTCTTTCACCATGAAAATGAAGTCGGTCATCGCAGGTGAATACACCGCGCCGCCAGCACTTGGCCCCATGATCATTGAAATCTGAGGCACCACACCCGATGCCAATACGTTGCGCTGGAACACTTCTGCATAGCCGCCCAGCGACGCCACACCCTCTTGAATGCGCGCACCACCCGAGTCGTTCAGGCCGATGACGGGGGCGCCCACCTTCATGGCTTGATCCATCACTTTGCAGATTTTTTCGGCATGGGCCTCGGACAACGCGCCACCGAAGACCGTGAAATCTTGGCTGTAGACGAACACCAGGCGCCCGTTGATCATCCCGTATCCAGTGACGACACCATCACCGGATATTTTGTTTTCCGCCATGCCAAAGTCGGTGCAACGGTGCTCAACAAACATGTCCCACTCTTCAAAGGTGCCTTCATCCAGCAACACTTCGATGCGTTCGCGTGCAGTGAGTTTGCCCTTCGCGTGCTGTGCTTCAATGCGCTTGGCACCGCCACCAGCACGGGCTGCCGCGCGTCGACGCTCTAATTCTTCCAGGATTTCTTGCATGGTTTGAACTCTCCGTCTAAGAAAGGTGTTGCGCAGCGAGCAACTGGCGCGCCGCGGTGGATGCGGGCAACTCGCCCGCTTTGACTGATTGGATGGTGGACTCGAGCTGAGCCCGCACTTGAGGATGTGCCTTGAACGCGCGCTGCAACCCCGCGTGAATGCGCTCCCACATCCACGCCAAGGCTTGGTTCTGGCGCCGTGCTTGCCACGCGCCTGCACGATCTTGCAACTGTTGGAATTGCAGCACCGTTTGCCAGAACGCTTCGACGCCCTCCCCCAAGAGAGCAGATAGTTGCATCACCTCCGGGCGCCACTCTGACGTGTCGCCCCGCGAATGCAATCCAAGCAGACGCAACGACGATGTGATTTGAGCGCGTGCGCGTGTGGCAGCATCGGGATCGATGTCGGCTTTGTTGATGACCACCAGATCGGCGAGCTCCATCACGCCTTTTTTGATGGCCTGCAAATCATCGCCAGCATTGGGCAATACCCGCCCAACCCCGGCCATTATTGATGCATTGACGCATAAAAAAACCCACGCGAGTGCGTTGGTGAAGACGCACATCGAGTGGGCTCTGGCGCAATTAGCGGACTAACCGCTAAAAACGCCACACGGGCAAATTA